>NZ_JADOVC010000086.1:0-1117 GCF_015751645.1 Flavobacterium sp. CG_9.1 | reverse complement strand
AAAAAGGTAGTAGAAAAATTAAATAATAGACCTCGAAAAAGGCATCAATTTGATTCTCCAAATGAAGTATATTTACAATTATTAAACAATAATCAAGAATTCGCATTTATTAATTGAATCCACCGAACATAAACAGCCCCTCCGAAAATACCTCCAGACAGATTTATTACAATTTTATTTTTAAGAATAAAAAAATGATCAGAATAGAAGTTCTTTTTCTTTTCTGGCCGATAGGTTTGACTGTAATGTATTTGCTCAATGTTTTCTTTCATCTGAGAAGAAATATAAGTTCGCATGGCCGTTATATCAATATCTCGTATTATTTTAATATTTGGAATTTGATTAAAATAAGCGTGATACATTCTCAATTGATTTACATAACCAGATCCATTATCGTAAACATTAAACGAATTATTTTGAATTATTAATTTGTTTACTGTACTGTTTTGATTTTCCATAAGTATTATCTTTAATTAGAATTTGAAGCAAACTTATGTGTCTATAGCGACAAGAGATGGCGGAGTTATTAAATATTCAAATATTTTTCATCATCGAAACATCAATACATATTTACAAGCAGGTGTACATTACTTTGACTAAGGATTTTTATTTGAAGATGTAGTTTCTCTTTGTCTACTAAATATATCTCTGAATTGATATGAACGTTCTATTAATCGTAGTTCGTTAGTGACAATATCAGCATTTCAAGACATCTTATTCAAGCATTGTTTTTATTATTTAAAATTTCAATTCTAAATGTAGAAGGATTGACTGTCTTTAAATCCTTACGAAAAACATGACTTGCCCATGACTGAAAAATTTACAAATCACACATAACGGAGAGTTAATATAAAACTAGCTAGTTTCCTAAAAACTTCAATTGAAGAAATTAAAAAAGAAATCCCAACTATTACCAAAAATGAAAATTGTACTTTTAATATAACGCTATAGGTATTCAAATTGTTTCTATACCAAAAGATACACTTGATATTATGATAAATTACACCGCAAAGCTAAAGGATGATGTTTTGACCCCTATAAAACAAGAGTATTATTCTAAATTTCGATTTTTAATTACGCTGTTAATTTTTTCATCATTATTAAGTGTTTATCAGAG
>NZ_JADOVC010000085.1:0-1147 GCF_015751645.1 Flavobacterium sp. CG_9.1 | reverse complement strand
CCCGCCTGCGCAGATGGTACTGCAGTTATGTGGGAGAGTATGTCGTCGCCTTTCTTTTAAAACCCTTCATCAATAGATGAAGGGTTTTTTGTTTTTAAAGGATTTTAGTTTTAGATTTATTATGAATTATTGTAGGAATCACCATTAGTAAATGCTATTTTCGCTTTTAAATACATAATATCTTAATGGAATCTAATTTTTTAATAAAGAGTACTACAGTTAATGTAATTCAGATATCATATGATTTTTTTTAAAAAATATGTGTTACTCAAAATGAATTACTTAATGATTTCATAATCTTTTTTATTTCACCTCGATCAGTGCTTGTTTGTAATTTATTTTTTATTAAAAGGATTTTTACATGCAAAAGCTAAAAAAAACAATTATCTACTTTTGTTTCTTTTTGGTCCCTTTTTTAATCTTTGGTCAATATTTACCTTCTCGTAATTATTCTACCAAAGATGGTTTACCAAATAATGCTGTTAGATCATTATTTTTAGATTCAGAAAATGTTTTATGGATTGGAACTGAAAATGGAGTTTCAAGGATGGAAAATGGTTCGTTTTTTAACATGGACGAGTTAGATGGTTTAGGACACAATAGTTGTTGGGATATCTCTCAAGATACCAATGGAAATATGTGGTTTGCTAGTTATGGTGGTGGAGTCAGTAAATTTAACGGAAAAAAATTCACTATTTTCACTACTAAAGATGGTCTATTAGCCAATAAAACCAGAAAAGTATTTCCGTATAAAAATAAAATGTACGTTGGTACAGAACAAGGGGTTTCTATCATTGATATTAATACCAATAAAGTTGTAACACCAAAAATGCCTACACATAAAGAAGATTTTATTTGTATTTCATTTTTTGAAGATGATGGTGAAGTATATTTCACTTCCATTTTTGATGGTTTATATAAAATTGATGAATCAGGTGAAATTCCCAAAATAGTGCCCATTATTTTACATAAAAACACGTATTGTTTAGGTCTTTTTGGTTCGAGTTTATATAGTGCAAATGATGGCTTTATTGATAAATTTGATATTTTATCACTGCCATCCGAAAGTCGGAAATTAAAATTGCCTGAGAATCCCTTATTTTTGTTTTGCGAAAAATAAAATAATTTTATGGGACTCTTCAGACGA
>NZ_JADOVC010000084.1:0-1180 GCF_015751645.1 Flavobacterium sp. CG_9.1 | reverse complement strand
CATCTCTTTGCGAACCGCCGAATACGTGACCCGTACGTTCGGTGGTGTGAGAGGCGCACTCCGTCAGTTACTGGCGGAGCCGTCTACTCGATTGTGCGTTCGGCTTTTTATTTAATTCTTTCATCCTTTCCAATATGTTCAAATATTATGTTTATTGCTTTTTTATGAACCAAATCGTTGTCTGAAGATTTAGTAGTTAACTCGGTAAACATTTTATAAATAGCTCTTATGTGGCTCATTAAAATATTAAAAATTAAACTAACACAAATTATTATGAATAAAGCAATGTTTTTAAAAGTCGGTTCGGTTTTATTTTCAATTATTAAAAAGATAATTGTACCTAATGGTAATATATATGCTAAACTAAACTCTAATGTTTTGATGAGTTTAATGTTTTTTAGCTTCTTTATAGGTTCGGTTTCTGCGAGTTTTTTTGCGGTAAAATTCCAAATAACATTTACTATTTGTCCAGCAATTGCTCCAATCATAATTTCGGCAGGATTGATGTCGCTTATGTTTATCATTTGGTTAAATTTAATTGTGAGAATTTATGTTGATGTTATTATTGAAAAATGAAAATTATTGCGCTTATTGTATATCCTATTAATTCCACTATCAATATAGTTTTTTCATAAGTCGGATTTGGTCGTTTTTTTATCCGCTTTACGTTATTAAAAATTGTTAATGCAATCATTATTAAATAAATCCAAAATGAAATTTCAACATTCAACCATTGAAAAAATAAAACATAGCACCAAAGCAATAAAAACGAACCTACTAAAGCTGATAAATAAGACAGTCTTACTTTGTCAAGTCCAATAAATTGAAATATTGAAAGAGGTATAATGCAAATTATCATAAAGATACCACCCAAAAATGGCGTCAGTATCAATGTCAAGTATGCTAATATTGTCATATTATATAGTTTTTCTGTCGTTTCTATTTCGGTTCTACCAAGCTGACGCACAACGGTTTGCAGCTACAAGAAGTTGGCGATTTCGAAGCACAAAACTGTCTGCCACCACAAAACTTGATACAAAGCACAAAGCTTCATTTAACCACTGAACCGCCAATTTTTTGTAGGTGCTGTGTGTGCCCTGCATGAGCAGGACACACGCTGTAAGCTTGAATAAAAATTCGAAAATACAAATTGTCGAATTAGAAAACAAAACTTACAGCG
>NZ_JADOVC010000083.1:0-1180 GCF_015751645.1 Flavobacterium sp. CG_9.1 | reverse complement strand
ATTCGAAAATACAAATTGTCGAATTAGAAAACAAAACTTACAGCGTGTATTTTTCCAGAGGGTGTAAGTCCCTTATGGGCGGATTGAAAACCCGAACCATTAGTACGTCGCAAGCTGGTTTACCGCGAGGTATGCAGTGAAGGAAGCGAAACGGCAAAATCCGGTACTGACGAACAGAAACGTCATAAGAGGCAAGTCAACGAGGATAAGCGTCCACAGCAACGTAACATCCAAAGATTACCAAAATCGTTGATTTGTAGATGACGCAGGGATTGGACAAAGGAAAGAGCTCTTACCAGGGGAGGTCTTGACAACCACGAGTTGGTTAAGTCAAGAAGTCAGCAGAAGTCATAGTACTTGTGGCAACGAGTTGCGAATAGATACCGCATAGGTCTCACAACCAAGGAAGGACAGAACGCAAAGAGGTTCTTAATTTTCAACGGAATAGCGCAAGTTATAGCTCTGAAAAACAAGAACAGGTTAACGATTAAAACAACAAAATGATTGAACGAGTAGTACATCCTTACAATCTGCAAAAAGCATTAGAGCAGGTGATTTCTAATAAAGGAAGCGCAGGAGTTGACGGTATAAAAACCAGTCAGCTCAAAATGCTATTTCCTGAAAGGAAACCGCAATTGCTCGAAGCCGTCAGACAAGGCAACTACCAGCCCCAACCCATTTTGGGCGTGGAAATTCCCAAAGGCAACGGCAAAACCCGACTTTTGGGCGTTCCCACCACCACCGACCGCGTGTTACAACAAGCGGTTTCGCAGGTCATTGCACCGCTATTTGAACCCGAATTTAGTAGCAACAGTTTTGGATTTCGTCCCAATAAAAACGCTCGACAAGCCGTTGGGCAAGCACGGGATTACATTCATCAAGGACTGAATTACATTGTGGATACCGACTTAAAGAACTTCTTTGACGAAGTAGACCATTGTTTACTGCTGAATTTGGTGTACCAAAAAGTGACATGCAAAACCACGATGCGTCTGATACGAAAGTGGTTGCGAGTACCGATACGGATTAACGGTAAGTTACAAAAACGAAGACGAGGCGTTCCGCAAGGTTCTCCTTTAAGTCCGTTATTGTCCAATATCTTACTCCACGAGTTGGATAAAGAAATGACAAGACGCAAACTGAAATTTGTTCGCTATGCCGATGATTTTAGTATCTATTG
>NZ_JADOVC010000082.1:0-1213 GCF_015751645.1 Flavobacterium sp. CG_9.1 | reverse complement strand
TTCAGTACATGACAAAAATTATATTTCGCTGTTAGTCAGTAAAATACGAGGTAAGTATTAGGAAAAGAGACCGGTATTTTGTAAATTATAAGATTATTACTACATAATTTTTATAATGAAAAACACTAGTCTCGGAAGTAAAGATAGTACATTGATCTCGGTTTTACAAAGCCATTTTAAAGGAGAAATCAGTCTGCCAAGGGTCAAGCTCATTTGTTTATTTATAACGGCTTTATGCAAAATAAAGACAATTAATTATGATCGATTAGCCTCTGGATTTGACACAAAAGCGGCTAAGAGTAGTTCTTATAGGAGAATTCAAAGATTCATGAAAGAATTTGAATTCTCAATGAAATTAGTATCTACCTTGATATTTAATCTGTTGCCTTTACAGAGTGGTTTAGTATTGGTTTTAGATAGGACCAATTGGAAGTTTGGTTCTCAGAATATTAACATATTGATGTTGGGAATTAGCTACAAGAATGTAGCGTTTCCATTGATGTTTAAAATGTTAGATAAGCGAGGGAATTCAGATACCCAGGAACGAATCGAGTTAATCAACAAATATATCGAATGGTTTGGAAGTGAGACTATTGATTGTTTACTGGCAGACAGAGAGTTTATTGGAAATGAATGGTTAGGTTTTTTGAACCAAAACAACATTAGGTATTACATCCGAATAAGGAATAATTTCAAAATTTATTCCTACCAAAAGCAAAAAGAAATTAAAGCTTTTTGGCTTTTTAATCATTTAAAAGTAGGAGAATTTTATCACTATCCCAAAATAGTAGAATTACATGGACAAAGGTGCTATTTATCTGGAAGCAAAACTATCGATAGAGAGGGTAAAATGGAATTTTTAATTCTTGTTTCATTTAACAAGCCAGAGCAAGCTATGGAATATTACAGACAGAGATGGCAAATCGAAACACTATTCAGAGGCTTGAAAAGTAGTGGATTTAATATTGAAGATACTCATGTGACCGATTTACAAAGGCTCGAAAGACTTTTCTTGTTGACAATGATTGCTTTTGTTTGGTGCTACAAGATTGGGGACTATATCGACCAGAATAGTAAACCAATAAAAATAAAAACGCATGGAAGAAAAGCAATAAGTGTATTTAAATATGGATTAGACTTCTTGTCAAAATTTCTTTTGACTGGATTTAACAATCTAAATTACAGCTTATTTAGTTTTTTGTCATGTACTTAA
>NZ_JADOVC010000081.1:0-1277 GCF_015751645.1 Flavobacterium sp. CG_9.1 | reverse complement strand
ATTGGCATGAATTGCTTATTTTCGTAAACGGCTAATATACTTTATTAGATAAGACTTACAAAAATTTTAGAAAAATTTAATTTTTGAGTTAGCTGGTATATTTATTTACAGTAATAAGTTTGTAAAATAAGGCTTTATAAAACAGTAACTTATCTCTTTGAACATCAATGGAATACTATTTTATTTTATTGTAATCAAGCCCGCTCCAACTGCATACTTTTCAACTGCTCCAGATAATCCCTTTGGTTGGATAATCTCGGTATTTTATGTTGACCGCCCAGTTATTCACGATCTTATAACCAATATACGGAATCAATTTTATTCTTGCCAATATTCACTGTAAAAATTTGTAGTTTCCATTAACTCTTCATGATTTCCTGTGGTTGATAATGTGCCATTTTCGAGAACATAAATAGTGTCTGCTATTTTTTTCAAGGTATTCAAGCGATGTGAAATAAAGAAAATAGCACAATTGGGTTTTATTTTTGCTAATAATGCCATGGAGAAATTTTCTGTGTTTCTATCCATTGCCGAAGTCGCTTCATCTAAAATTAGAAACTGAGGTTTTTTGAACAACACTCTAGCTAAAGCTATAATTTGTTTTTGTCCCCCTGATAAATTAATTCCTTCTTCTCCCACAATAGTTGCTAATCCCTGTGGCAATTGATTAAAGTAAGTGTCAAAACCATATTCTGTAAGGAATGAAATTATGTTTTCTGGAGTTTCAGCTGCACCTAATAAAACATTATCGATCACATTGCCATTAAAAATGATAATTTCTTGCGGAACTACGCCTATTAGCTTTCTATAGCTTTGAAGCTCAATTTCGGATAATTGATATCTGTTATTAACCGTAATAGTTCCTTTTTCAAAATTATAAAAGCGTTGTAGTATTTGACCAATGGTACTTTTTCCACTTCCGCTTTCTCCTACAATAGCCGTTAGTTTTCCTTTTTCGATAGCAATAGTAACATTCGAGAATAACTCACTTCGGCCTGCAAAACGGAAAGACAGATTACTTATTGCTATACTTTTAATGTCATCGATTGAAACGCCTTCTTCTATTTCCTTTTCAATAGATGCAAATTCAAACATTCTATGGAAAGCAATTTTAGCTTCATTTATGGGAATTGAAACTAGTGCAAGATTAGCAATTGAGGGCAACAAAGAACCAACAATCCCTAAAATTGCCATTAATTCCCCTAATTTAATTTCTTTATTGAAAACTTGAATAGAAGTGTAAATTAATACGCCTGTCAAAAAGAAAACACTTGCTA
>NZ_JADOVC010000080.1:0-1330 GCF_015751645.1 Flavobacterium sp. CG_9.1 | reverse complement strand
TATGCTGCGACCTATTCACGATGCAACTTTTTCAAAAACTTAAGATAGTTTTTAAGTTTTAATTTTCTGTTGCGCGGCTGAAATCGGAAATAACTTTTGACCGGCGAAGCCATAGGTCAAAAAAGTTATTCTGATTTTATGCCACTTCTATTTTGTTATACATTTCCCTTGGCGTTAGATAATCTAATGATTGATGAAAACGCTCGTCATTATAAAATCTAAAATATTCTTTCAATCCTTTGTACAGTTCCAGAGTGCTACCGTAAGCTTGTAAATATACGTTTTCATATTTTACTGAACGCCATAATCTTTCTATAAAAATATTGTCAATAGCACGTCCTTTTCCATCCATTGATATTTTTATATTATTATCATTCAATAGCTTAGTATGAACCTCACTTGTGTACTGACTTCCTTGATCGGTGTTGAAAATTTCTGGTTTGCCGTGTTGGTCTATTGCCTCTTGAAGTACTCCTGTACACCACTGGGCTGTCATAGTGTTACTTATATCCCAGCTTAAAACATAGCGCGAGTGCAAATCAATTATTGCACATAAATACATAAAACCTTTATCCATAGGGATATATGTAATGTCTGTAGCCCAAACTTGATTATTTTGTGTTATCTCTAAACCTTTGAGTAAATACGGATACTTTTTATGTTCTTTAACAGCAATTGTCGTGCGTGGTTCTCGGTAAATCGTCTGCCAGTTTACCAATTTCATTAAGCGTCGAACTCGCTTTTCATTAACCACAAAGCCATGGCGTTCAAACCAAACAGTAATCTTGCGATAACCATAAAAAGGAGTTGCATGATATTGTTTTTTTAATAATTCCATCAATGATAGGTTTTCAGAACCTTCCCCTTTTGGTGAAAAATAAAAAGAATTCCGATTGATATTCAACAATATACACTGTTTAGATAGACTTAATTTTTCGTTCAAATCTACCATGTTCTTTCTCTCAATCAATGGCATTAGCTCAACTTTTTTTTTAGAAAGTCATTCTCTAAAGTGAGTTGTCCAATTCGTGCAAAAAGCTTTTCAATTGGAATTTCTTCTTTTTTTGCTACTGCTTTTTCTTGATTGAAAACTGCCGATATATTCTTAATCGCCTCGGCTTTCCAGATCGAAATTTGGGTGGGTAAAAGCTCATATTTCTTAGCTAAAACCTCTAATGTTTCTTTCTCTCTTAACGCTTCTAAAACAACTTTTGCTTTAAAATCCTTTCCAAATACTCTTCTTGTTCTTGACATAATTCTGCTAATTTAAGGTTTTTAATCCTATCTTAATTTAAAGCAAAAAATTGTACGTTTTTTGGGGAGCAGCATA
>NZ_JADOVC010000079.1:0-1343 GCF_015751645.1 Flavobacterium sp. CG_9.1 | reverse complement strand
TTAGTTTTATCCGTTGTACAAGAAGCGGCATCCACATTCACTGTTACCGGAGCAGCACAAGTAATGGTTGGATTGATATTGTCAACTACAGTTACAATTTGAGTACAAGTAGCAATATTTCCAGCAATGTCCGTTACGGTCCAAGTTACCGTTGTGTTTCCGATAGGGAATATACTAGGGGCATCGTTAGTTACGGATTTCACACCACAGTTGTCAGCAGTTGTAGGTAATCCAAGAGTTACATTAGCTTTATCCGTTGTACAAGAAGCGGCATCTACATTTATGGTTACCGGAGCTGCACAAGTAATGGTTGGCAGAATAGAATCGACCACCGTTACAATTTGAGTACAAGTAGCAATATTTCCAGCATTGTCCGTTACAGTCCAAGTTACCGTTGTATTTCCGATAGGGAATACACTAGGCGCATCATTAGTTACGGATTTCACGCCACAATTATCAGCAGTTGTAGGTAATCCAAGAGTAACATTAGTTTTATCCGTTGTACAAGAAGCGGCATCCACATTCACTGTTACCGGAGCAGCACAAGTAATGGTTGGCAGAATAGAATCGACCACCGTTACGATTTGAGTACAAGTAGCAATATTTCCAGCATTGTCCGTTACGGTCCAAGTTACCGTTGTGTTTCCGATAGGGAATACACTAGGGGCATCATTAGTTACGGATTTCACACCACAATTATCAGCCGTAGTTGGCAGACCCAGAGTAACATTAGTTTTATCCGTTGTACAAGATGCGGCATCTACATTTACGGTTACCGGAGCTGCACAAGTAATGGTTGGTAGAATAGAATCGACCACCGTTACAATTTGAGTACAAGTAGCAATATTTCCAGCATTGTCAGTTACGGTCCAAGTTACGGTTGTATTTCCGATAGGGAAAACACTAGGGGCATCGTTAGTTACCGATTTCACGCCACAGTTGTCAGCAGTTGTAGGTAATCCAAGAGTAACATTAGCTTTATCCGTTGTACAAGAAGCAGCATCTACATTTACGGTTACCGGAGCTGCACAAGTAATAGTTGGCAGAATAGAATCGACCACCGTTACAATTTGAGTACAAGTAGCAATATTTCCAGCATTGTCCGTTACGGTCCAAGTTACGGTTGTGTTTCCGATAGGGAATACACTAGGGACATCGTTAGTTACCGATTTCACGCCACAGTTGTCAGCAGTTGTAGGTAATCCAAGAGTTACATTAGCTTTATCCGTTGTACAAGAAGCGGCATCTACATTTACGGTTACCGGAGCTGCACAAGTAATGGTTGGATTGATATTATCAACTACAGTTACGATTTGTGTACAAGTAGCCGTATTTCCAGCATT
>NZ_JADOVC010000078.1:0-1532 GCF_015751645.1 Flavobacterium sp. CG_9.1 | reverse complement strand
CATCTCTTTGCGAACCGCCGAATACGTGACCCGTACGTTCGGTGGTGTGAGAGGCGCACTCCGTCAGTTACTGGCGGAGCCGTCTACTCGATTATGCCTTCGGTTTTTTTTGTTAAGTTGTAAATATAAGAAAATCCCTCTTTGTGGGAGGGATTATGTTTATTGTCTTACTTATTATTTTTTTGTTTTTCATACGGTTTAAAAACCGCAATTCCTTTAATTGGACATCTTTCTAAAGTATAAAGTATTGGAATGTTTTTTCTATTAACGCAAATTGAATCGTGTAATTCCTTTTTCTTTATTATGCCAATATTATCAAAACCTAATGGTTCTTTCTTAGGATGAACAAAATTTAAATAAATATTTTTAGTTTTTATATCTGCTAAAAAATAAAGTCTATATCCACCAGCATCGGGTAATCTTTTTTTGATATATGGCAATTCGGTTGGTCCATATAATAAATCTCCTGTTGCAATTTTTTCAAAATCATTATCAAGAAAAAATTCTAGAATTAATTTTTCAAAATCCTTATAATTTTTTTTCTTTTTAATATTATTAAACTCTCTAGAAAATTCCTCAGTACAATATATAATCATTCAACTATTTGCTAAGCTTTTCTATTCTTTGAGTAAATTCAATGTCAGCTGGTAGGTTAAAAAATAAATCTTCTAAGTCTTGATTTCTTTCTTTTAAATCATCAATTTCAATTTTAAATTTACGCATTGCTTCAGTAGCGTAATCCTTTCTAGCCCAGTTTAAGTTAACATAATGTTTTATGAGTTTATTATGCCATAGTTTTGATAAATCAAGAATTTTTCTAATAATAGTCAAAGAATCTGCATCTATATCTCTTAACCAAGAAATTTCTTGAAATTTTGTATTGATATGATTTATTTTATTGGTTCGTTCTGTTAAATGATTTTGCAATTCTAGAATTTTATCCAAAAATTTGTTGACAGTCTCTTGTTTCAAGACTTTCTCATTTTTCTGACTTGCTAATTCTGCAACCTCATTAAAGGTTGCTTGAATTTTTGATTTAGCTGTTAAACATTCCGTCATATTAGTCTGATTTTAACCTATTTACAAATGTAAAGGTAATTTTATACTTGACAAATATATGCAAATTATACACATAATAACACCTCTTTATGACAAAAATAACTATTTTGTAGCAAAAAAATATGCAAAAGCCACAAATAACTTTATTTTAACGTCTATGCTTTTATATTTTTTCTTTACAAGAAATGTAAAATATAATAGAACTTTTTTGAATTCATTATCATTCATACTTTCGTTATTTCTGTTCGTAAACTGAGGCATAACGTGTCGCGGCTTGAAGCAGGTGGAGCAACGTAACCGAGATTTTTCTGTTTATAATTCTTTTCTTGCGAAAGAAGATGTTGATTTTACCACTAAATCTCCACTTGCTTCAAACCGCTGTGTGTGCCCTGCATGAGCAGGACACACGCTGTAAGCTTGAATAAAAATTCGAAAATACAAATTGTCGAATTAGAAAACAAAACTTACAGCGT
>NZ_JADOVC010000077.1:0-1538 GCF_015751645.1 Flavobacterium sp. CG_9.1 | reverse complement strand
CCATCTCTTTGCGAACCGCCGAATACGTGACCCGTACGTTCGGTGGTGTGAGAGGCGCACTCCGTCAGTTACTGGCGGAGCCGTCTACTCGATTGGCAGAAGTTTTTATATTTTAAGCTCTTTTATTTCTCCTTCTTTATTTTTAATAGTTATTTTTTCAATTACAATATCTTTAAAAATTGACTTTTTTGATATTAAATCACAAATCGCATAATTCTCATAATTGATGTTATTAATTGCAATTATTTCATCTCCTGTAAAAATAATATTTTTTAAATTTTCATCCCATACAATACCAATTGAAAGCTTGTTGTTTAAGATTGTTGGTAAAAAACCTATTTGTTTTTCAGTTAAATCTGTATTAATTGTATATTCATCAAAGTAAAATCTTTTGTTCTTAAAATCAATAGTTCCTATTCCTTTTTCAAACAAGTCTATACCAATTTTTGAGTTATCGTCATTAGTTGTTAAAGTAGTAATATTTAGAAAATTCGAATTTGTTATCTTTAATTTTGGTAATAATAATCTTGTGTGATTGCTCGAAATAGAGTTACCAAAAAGACTAATGCTCTCAGTTCCATTTCCTGTTGCGTTAACTTCAAATATTTTAGCCTTTTCAAATAAATTAAAATGTTTATTCGAAATGGAATAAAATCCTTTCATTCCTGTGTCTAACAATACTTGCTCTTTTCCTGAATTTGTTCCAATTAACTTAACCCAAATATAGGGACTACTTTGAATTCCTAAAAGTTGTAATTTAGAACTATTCCTTTTGTCTAATTTGAAGTTTTTAATGTCGTTTGTTATTGTTAAGATTTTTTTATTTATATCTATCTGTATAATTGAATTTCGTAGTAAATTACTTCCGATAAAACCATCAATGTTGAAACAGTCAAAGACTAAATTTTTTTCATCATCAGATGACAAAGCAACAGTATTCTTAAAGTTAATGTTTCCAATGGTTAAGTTTGGTAATTCAACAATATTCATCGATGTTTTATTTTCATTAGCGTCACTTACTTCTATTTTATTTTGAAATTTTGGGTTTAATATTGTAGTCAACTTTTTTGATATTAAGTTCGATGCGCCTGTATCTAATAAAAATCTGTAGGTAATATTATTAATCACTACTGGAATTATTATTTTTCCATTGACAAATTCAAAATTCACTTCGGTTAAATAATTTTCAGTTTCTGTTTCGCCCTTGTTTAAATTAATATTTTGTGCAATTGCATTATTTAAAATTAATAGTAAAAATAAAAATTGTAATTTTTTCATCTGTTTCTCTATATTATTGAATTCTCCTCTCGTTTTTAAAATTTCTGCCAACGTTCCCGCGCTTTGCGCTGTTGCGAGCTTCGAAACTCCTTATTTTCTGTTAAAGATACTATTTCTTGCGGAAGAATAACGTCCGGCTTGCACAAAATTCGCAATAGCGCAAAACGTGTGTGTGTGCCCTGCATGAGCAGGACACACGCTGTAAGCTTGAATAAAAATTCGAAAATACAAATTGTCGAATTAGAAAACAAAACTTACAG
>NZ_JADOVC010000076.1:0-1548 GCF_015751645.1 Flavobacterium sp. CG_9.1 | reverse complement strand
CCTAATTTAAGTTTAAAAAGTGGCATATCTTCAACCGGAATCCGTACCTCTTTTTTACTGGAAAGAGTGGCACATCATCAACTGGTTTATCCAATAGAGCAAAACGTGTGTTACCTGCTGTACTTTTCAAAAGTATCATTCTTAGCTGTTATAGTTTTTAATATATTTAATAATCGTTTTTTCAACATTTTCAAAAGGCTCTTCAAACAATTTTTCTAGAGTAATTTTGAAGTTGTTTTGCGTTGAATTATATAATTCCCAAATACCTTTTTCTCCATGTTTATCATAGACTAATTTACAAATCACACCACCAGTTACATACAAAATGGAATTATCAAATTCATTTCGGAATTTAAAAGTCATAATATCTTCTAAAGTAACATTATTTTGTTTTTGAAATGATTTTGAGACATCTTTTAATGATTCCTCAAAAGTCTCATTATTTCCTGGGCCAGATAGCCAAGTTGCTAAACCTTCATTAATTATCATTGGACAACCTAAAGCAGTGTTTTTTGGAAGCGGAAATAGTAAATGAACAAATTCGTGTGGATAGTTTTCATTTCCATACGTTGTAAAGATTTCTTTAAGTGGAGTCATTGTTTGCCCTCCAAGATAAGACATCCAATAATCAAAATTATAAAGTTTACCCATTTCGTCCGAATTTGGGAGTAGATAATAGGTAAAAGGTTCAATTTTAAGATTAAATTGCGTAGAAATTTTCTCGCAAAAAGCTACTGCTTTGGAAGCTTCTTTTTTATTAAAATTACAATCTGGATGTACAACATAATTAATAAATTTATACTGGTGTTTCTTCCATTTACGAGTATCGTAAGAAATTGTATTCTCCAATTTAAATTCTCCTTTAAAATCCCTCACAGCATATAATTTCGTTATATAATCAGGAGTGAATTTCTCATATTCTTTATCAGAACACTTAGCCGCAAAAATAGTTTTGATTTGGTATCTATTTACAGAAACACTATCTATTTGCAATACTTTAGGGATATAGTAAGCAAAATAATTCTTTGAATTGTAATAAACAAACATTAGATTGGCAGCTCTGTCAACTCTTACCATCTTACTACGAAGATAGTATTTAGCTTCAGCATCATTCCAATTTGGATTTTGATAAATACTATCAGGTTTAGAATTTATGTAATTTTTGTATAAGTGATAAACATCTTTGATAACAGTTTTGGATGTATCGACTCTTGCAGAAATATCTGGACTAATTGTCTGTGAATAATTAACTGTATTGATAAATATAACAGTAAAAAAGATGATTTTTTTCATTTTGTATATGTGATTCTAAGTCACGATTTTCAATTAGTATAGCTGGTAACGTCCCGTCGCTTTGAGATGGTGGGGAATTCGTAACCTTTCAATTTTCTGATTTGCAGAAAAAGTGATGCGAAACGCTAATTCCACTAAAACCCCACTATATCAAAACGACTGTGTGTGCCCTGCATGAGCAGGACACACGCTGTAAGCTTGAATAAAAATTCGAAAATACAAATTGTCGAATTAGAAAACAAAACTTACAGCGTG
>NZ_JADOVC010000075.1:0-1568 GCF_015751645.1 Flavobacterium sp. CG_9.1 | reverse complement strand
GGAGCCGAAACAGTAACAGTAACCGTTGCAGTATCGCAATTGGTTGGATTTAGTATTTCACAGATTTGGTAAACCAAAGTATAAGAACCAGCAGGTGTACCTGGAGTAACTATTACATCAGTTCCAGAAAGTGTAATTCCAGGATTGCTAGAAGAAACAAAAGTTGTTATTATATCCTCTGTTTTAACTTCTGCACAATTGAGGATATCGTTTATTAAAACATTATTTACTGAAATCCCACCTGTTAATCCATTTACTTGAATTCCGGTGTCATCATTTGCTATAATATCGCCAATTACAGTTACGATTTGTGTACAAGTAGCTGTATTTCCAGCATTGTCCGTTACGGTCCAAGTTACCGTTGTGTTTCCGATAGGGAAGACACTAGGCGCATCATTAGTTACCGATTTCACGCCACAATTATCAGCAGTTGTAGGTAATCCAAGAGTTACATTAGCTTTATCCGTTGTACAAGAAGCGGCATCTACATTCACGGTTACCGGAGCTGCACAAGTAATAGTTGGCAGAATAGAATCGACCACCGTTACGATTTGAGTACAAGTAGCAATATTTCCAGCATTGTCAGTTACGGTCCAAGTTACCGTTGTGTTTCCGATAGGGAAAACGCTAGGGGCATCATTAGTTACGGATTTCACACCACAATTATCAGCCGTAGTTGGCAGACCCAGAGTTACATTAGTTTTATCCGTTGTACAAGAAGCGGCATCCACATTCACAGTTACCGGAGCAGCACAAGTAATGGTTGGCAGAATAGAATCGACCACCGTTACGATTTGTGTACAAGTAGCAATATTTCCAGTATTGTCCGTTACGGTCCAAGTTACGGTTGTGTTTCCGATAGGGAATACACTAGGGGCATCGTTAGTTACCGATTTCACGCCACAGTTGTCAGCAGTTGTAGGTAATCCAAGAGTTACATTAGCTTTATCCGTTGTACAAGAAGCGGCATCCACATTCACAGTTACCGGAGCTGCACAAGTAATGGTTGGATTGATATTATCAACTACAGTTACGATTTGTGTACAAGTAGCCGTATTTCCAGCATTGTCAGTTACAGTCCAAGTTACCGTTGTATTTCCGATAGGGAATACACTATGCGCATCATTAGTTACGGATTTCACGCCACAATTATCAGCCGTAGTTGGTAATCCAAGAGTTACATTAGTTTTATCCGTTGTACAAGAAGCGGCATCTACATTCACTGTTATAGGAGCAGCACAAGTAATGGTTGGATTGATATTATCAACTACAGTTACGATTTGAGTACAAGTAGCCGTATTTCCAGCATTGTCAGTTACAGTCCAAGTTACCGTTGTATTTCCGATAGGGAATACACTAGGCGCATCATTAGTTAGCGATTTCACGCCACAATTATCAGCCGTAGTTGGTAATCCAAGAGTAACATTAGTTTTATCCGTTGTACAAGAAGCGGCATCTACATTCACTGTTATAGGAGCAGCACAAGTAATGGTTGGCAGAATAGAATCGACCACCGTTACGATTTGAGTACAAGTAGCAATATTTCCAGCATTGTCCGTTACGGTCCA
>NZ_JADOVC010000074.1:0-1599 GCF_015751645.1 Flavobacterium sp. CG_9.1 | reverse complement strand
TACGGTCCTTATTATAGTAAGACAATTTATACCTACCTATATATAAGGTACACCGAATTCTAAATCAATTATACAACTCCCCGCGTTAGGGATAGTAGCGTAAAGCCCGCAGCCAAGTGAAGTGTAACGCAACTTGACGAGGACTTGTAGCGAATAGCCCGACCCATTATAAAAAAGAGGCTACTACCCAATTAGATAATAGCCTCTTTTTTATAATGGGAAACGCCCAAGTTATTGTTATTTCTTTACTGTAACCACTTTGGACTGCCATGAATCGGTTAGATTATTGTAATCAACTAATATTGCAGGATTTTGATTTTGTAATCTTCCAGAATCAAACGCCCGTATTAATATCGTTTCTATTAAATAATCTTCATTAACATCAAAAGGCGTATACTTTGTCTTTAAATTAATGTCAAACATACTAGCTGCAGTATTAGACCAAAATGCTTTCCAACCACTTTTAAGGTTTTTCACTAATTCATAGGTTGTATTGCCCGTTTGGCGATGTATTAACTTTACCAATATTTGACCTTGCTTGCGGGAAAGCTTTTTGAGTTTAGCTTCAAATTCATTACTTAAATAACCTTCGACTATCTTAAAGTATCTCTTTTTCTCTTTATTGGTTTTCAGGTTGGCCATACCTATATTTAAAGTCGTTAGTCTCTCAGCAGCGAGTTTTGCGTAAGGATACGTTTTATAAACACGACTTTGAAGCATTAAAAATTGCTTTCTCGCTTCCGGATCCATCTTCTCCTTATATATTAAAATCTCGGGCAACTGAATGGTATCGTTAAGGATCGAGTCATCATCAGTTAATTCATATCCCATTTTTGTAGTATCTTGAGGAATAACCTGAGCATTAATCGAGTAAATGCTAAAAAGAAAAAAGATAAAAAATTTAATTAGCTTCATGTATGAAATTTTTATTGCCAAAATTATACAATATATATGCAACTGTAATGCCAAATTTATAATTTAAATTAAAAAAGAATAAAATTCCTGTCGTTAAGAAATTAAATTTAAAAGGTTTTGAGTAAAATAGTGAAACAATTTTTTATACTGGCACTATTTGGAGATTTTAGATTAATTGATTATCGTCTATTAGTAAATATTTTTTTTGTATTAATAAGCCCTACAAAAAAAATAAATTATATAAATAGCTAAAAGAAGCAACTTTAACATCCTTTGACAACGACCAGTTGCAGCTAGCAATTTTTATTGTAAAATTTCATAATTTTTAACTATTTGCAAAATGAAACTGGTTTCCAGCTAAAGTAAATGTAAAATTAAAGATAACGTTTAGCAGATATATTATCGAGTAATTGAGAATACTTGTATATAATGAAGTTCACAATTTTATGTCACAATGAATTTACGTGTGATTTAATTAATTTTAATTTTAGTACCCACTGCAGAAGAAAGTAATCCTTAAAACATATTGTAATCCTTATAATTATAGGACTGGAAATGTGTTTTTATGTCAAAAAAAAGAGTTTAACTTTGGTGGATTCAATTAATAAATGCGAATTCCTGATTATTGTTTAATAATTGTAAATATACTTCATTTGGAGAATCAAATTGATGCCTTTTTCGAGG
>NZ_JADOVC010000073.1:0-1641 GCF_015751645.1 Flavobacterium sp. CG_9.1 | reverse complement strand
AAAAAATATTTGACCTACTTATAAACAGAATGATGAATACTCAAAAGGTTTTATATCAAAATATTATAATAAGTAAATAAGTGAACACCTCGAAATAATTTTAATGACACTTCTACTTTCAAAGATGGAGTATTAGAAGATGCTAGATTATATGGTGATGGGTATGATTTTCAAATTAATGTTAATCAAAATTCATATTTAGCAGAAGTAAAAGGAATAAGAGAGAAAAAAGGAAAATTTAGATTAACTCAAAAAGAGTTTTTAATGGCTAATGAATATAAAAATGATTACATCAATTAATGGCAAATTAGTTTGATGCTGATAATTAGTAATTTTAGTAATCAACTGATTTACATTCAGAGTCGTTGCTCTTTTAATATTTTCTAAAATTGTTTCTTTAGTTTTTTTCTCCAAAACTATTGAACAACCTAAAGGTAAGTGCGGAAAATCATCTTCAATTTCTTTAAGAACTGACGTTGTTGTTTTTCCTATTAATGCTCTAAATTTATTTTCAAAATCATATTCAGGTCGTGAATTACCAACAAAATCTAAAACAGTCAAACAATCTTTACCTTCTGCTAAACGCAATCCACGTCCTAACTGTTGCAAAAAAACGGTTAAACTTTCTGTTGGACGAAGAAACAAAACGGTATCTATTTCAGGAATGTCAACACCTTCATTAAAAATATCTACAACAAATAAATAATTGAATTCTTTCTTTTTAAATTTTTCTCTTATTTTTTCTCTGTCACTTGAATTTTTACTGGTTAAAACTTCAGCTTTTAGGCCTGCTAGATTAAATTTTTCAGTCATAAAAACAGCATGTTCAACGGTGACGCAAAATCCTATTGCACGAACATCATTAATATCATTTAAATATTTCTCAAGTCCTTTAATAATTTCTCCAACTCGAACATTATTTTTGGTGTACAAACTTGTCAATTCACTAGCGACATACTTTCCTTTTTCCCATTTTACATTCCTTAAATCAATACTATCAGTAATTCCAAAATATTGAAAAGGTGATAATAATTTTTTGTTTAATGCTTCTGGGAGTCTTATTTCTGCTGCTATTCGACCACAAAAATCATCTAAAATATTTTCTCCATCCATTCTCTCAGGAGTCGCTGTTAATCCTAATAATACTTTTGGTTTAAAATAATTTAATATTGGTCTATAAGTAGATGCAGAAATATGATGAACTTCATCAACAATTATAAAATCATAATATTCGGGTGAAAGATTAATGTTTTTCAGTCTGTTATTTAAAGTTTGAACTGATGCAAAAACATATTCATTGCTAGCGGGTTCTAGGCCATCTACCCATAATTCGCCAAAATTATTATCTTTTAAAACACCTTGAAAAGTGGCTTTTGCTTGTTGTAATATTTCTTTTCGATGTGCTACGAAGAGCAGTCTTGACGATTTATTATTTGCTCTGAAACTTTTATAATCAAATGCTGAAATAACTGTTTTTCCAGTTCCAGTTGCGGCAACCAATAAATTCTTAAATCTATTATGAACTGTTCTTTCAACTTCTAACTTTTTGTTTTGACCCCTATAAAACAAGAGTATTATTCTAAATTTCGATTTTTAATTACGCTGTTAATTTTTTCATCATTATTAAGTGTTTATCAGAGT
>NZ_JADOVC010000071.1:0-2060 GCF_015751645.1 Flavobacterium sp. CG_9.1 | reverse complement strand
TGGATAAACCAGTTGATGATGTGCCACTCTTTCCAGTAAAAAAGAGGTACGGATTCCGGTTGAAGATATGCCACTTTTTAAACTTAAATTAGGATACGATTCCAGTTGAAGATGTGCCACTTTTTAATTTAATTAAGGATACAGATTCCGATTGAAGATGTGCCACTTTTATTTTAAAGGGAACACAATTCCGATTTTGGACATTTTACCAAATGTGCAATTATCTTAAAATTAATTAGAGTTAATTTCTATAACCAAGCTATTTATTTTAGCGGTTCTAAACCACTGATTATATGGCTCAAAGTTTATTAGAAATTATGGAATTACGAGAAATCATTAAGTTACGACTGTTAAAATTTAGCAATCGAAGAATCTCACAAGAACTAGGTATTCATCGCAATACCGTTAATAAATACGTCCAATTACTACAGGTAAGTGGTTTTGATGATCAGGAATTGTTGGAGTTGGAGGATTCATCGCTGCGAGATTTATTTCCATCATATGACACCATCGACACTAATCGATACGAAAAGTTATCCAAAAACTTCTCGTTCTATGCTTCTGAGCTAAAGAAGACAGGCTGCACTAAGCTTCGTCTATGGGAGGATTATATACTACAAAGTCCAGATGGCTACGGCTCTTCACAATTCAATTTTCATTTAAACAATTGGCTTGATAGAAAAAAAGGGAGCGGTAAGATCATTCATCAATATGGAGATAAGATGTTTGTCGATTATACTGGTAAAAAATTGACCATTGTTGACAAAACCACAGGTTTAATCAGTGAAGTAGAAGTTTTTGTTAGTATTCTACCAGCGAGTCAATACGTCTTTGTAGAGGCCTCTTTAAGTCAAAAAAGGGAGGATTTT
Source organism: Flavobacterium sp. CG_9.1 (assembly GCF_015751645.1). NCBI lineage: Bacteria > Pseudomonadati > Bacteroidota > Flavobacteriia > Flavobacteriales > Flavobacteriaceae > Flavobacterium > Flavobacterium sp. CG_9.1. The sequence continues at coordinate 1,191 of NZ_JADOVC010000071.1, read as the reverse complement.
ATCAGTTCAATTAATAATGCGCTTGATTTTTACGGGGGTGTTCCTAAAGTTGTCACTCCAGACAATCTCAAATCAGCCGTTACTAAAGCCTCTAAATACGAACCCGTTTTAAACAAAGCATTTAAAGATCAAGGCTTACATTATGGGTTTTGCATCAATCCGACTCGTAGTTATAGCCCTCGAGACAAAAGTTTGGTTGAGGGAGCTGTAAAACTAATATACCAACATGTCTTTTATGATTTATCCAAACAGACCTTCTTCAGCTTGATCCAATTAAATAATGCTATACAAGAACTCTTAGAGATTTTTAATTTAAAGGAGATGAAGACTTACGGTGCCAGTCGCTTTAAGCTTTTTAATCAATACGAGAAACATTGTTTATCTGCTTTGCCAATGGAAAAATATGAGCTTAAGGAATTCAAAGTAGCTAGAGTTCAAAAGATGGGATATATTCACTTGTCAGCAGACAAAAACTATTATAGCGTTCCCTTTCGATATATTGGGGAAAAGGTTGAAATTCAATACAATCAGGATACCGTTGATGTATTCCACCAACACAGTCGTATTGCTACCCACCAAAGAAGTTTTAAGAAAGGAAGCTATAATACAATTGAGAATCATTTAGCAAGTTCACATCAGTTTTATAGTCAATGGAAACCTGACTTTTTTCTGCAACAAGCCAATGAATTAGGTGAATCTGTTTACCAATTGGTGTCACAATTATTTGCTCAGGCAGCTTATCCTGAAATAACTTATAAGCGCGCCTTAGGAATCATTCATTTAAAGTCAAAATACAGTAAGGATCGTATCGATAACGCCTGCCAGATGGCATTGGAAAATCAAATCATTAGCTACAGTAGTGTCAAAAACATATTAGAGAACAATATGGATTTACAGCAGTCTGCAGATGATTTACGACAAATCCCAAAACACAACAATATTAGAAATAATTATTACTAACCCACAAACAATATTCAAATGAACAATCAAGTAGCTATTGAAAAAATGAAACAATTAAAATTGTATGGAATGGCAGAATTTCATCAACGAAACCTGGAAGCACACCAATACCAAGACTACACCCTGGATCAGTACATCGCACTTTTGTTAGAACAAGAGTACGATTACAGGACCAATAAAAAAACGTACAACTTGATTAAACTAGCGGGATTTAGTATCCTGGCTAATGTT
>NZ_JADOVC010000070.1:0-2114 GCF_015751645.1 Flavobacterium sp. CG_9.1 | reverse complement strand
GTTATTTCCGATTTCAGCCGCGCAACAGAAAATTAAAACTTAAAAACTATCTTAAGTTTTTGAAAAAGTTGCATCGTGAATAGGTCGCAGCATATTTATGGTTTCATCTAAATTCTGCAATTTAATATAAACTCTTATTTTATTTAACCATTGCTCGCCTATTACAATAATGAAATATGGAAATGTTTTGCTTTGTTCGATCGCTAGATTAATTGCTTCATCAATTTCATTTATAGCTAACTCATATTTTCCATCGACATAATTTTTATAGGATAATAATGAATTATGTAAACTAAGCATTCCATTTTTCACAGGCTCTGAAAATAGATTCTCTAACGATAGCAACGTTTTAAAGTTTTGATTTGCTTGAAATAATTCTCTTCGCCTATATTGATTTAGTGTTTTTTCTGAAATACTCATGTAGTAGTAAAGAGACATTAAAGCTTCTTTTCCTAACTCTGACTTAAAATCATTGCTTAAATCATCAAATATATGTTTATTCTGAAATTGCACCTGTTCCATTGATAAAATAGCATTGTCATTAATTTTATCCAAGATATTATTTATTGTTTGATTCATAAATTATTAATTTTGATTGTTTATATATCTTTGCAATAAAATTCTATCGTCAATATTAAATTTAAATGATGGACATGCAGGAGTTCCTTCATGCCAGTCTTTAGGACAAGCACCTCCACATAAAGGTAGAAATTTGCAAGATTTACACCAAGAATCATTGGTTGGTATTTCGTCAAACCAATTTCTCATATGGGCATCTTTTGTAGATACATTTTCTTCTTTTGTAATATTTCCTGAATAATATATAGAATCATCGTAGTATGGCGTATATGGCACTTCCCAACAGGTTGAAACATTCCCAAAAGCATCTAATACTTCTGATGTTTGACTAACTACCATACATGGTTTTTTTGTTCTTTCAGGCACTATTGTTTTGCTTTTTAATCCATCGTATTCAAATAATTTCATATAAACCTCGATTTCAAAATCTGCAAATTCTTGCTTTGAAATGCCTTTTATTGTAGCTTTATTATCTCCCCAATCGTGTATAGGAGCAACATAAAAGCTAACATATGGTAGAATATTTCTTTCTTGTAAATAATCTATAAAATCAAGAACCGTATCTTTATTCTCTGCATCTACATTACATCTAAAATTAATTAATGCATTGTTTTTATATAGATCTGACTGTACAACTGTTTCAATATTATTCATTATTATATCAAAACTTTTTTCTCCATTTTTCAACATTCTTCTTTTGTCATGAAATTCCTTCATACCGTCAACTGTAATTTGATAATTAGTAATTTTATGCTCACTAACTAATTTTTCAAATAAAGAATACTTTAAATTAAGTCCATTTGTTATTATATCCGACGAATATTTAAGATTTCGTTCGTTAGCAAAGCTGATAAGCCTAGATGATAATTGCGATAAAGCAGACAGTCCTGTTAAAGGTTCACCACCATACCACGTGATGTGCATTGCTTTTATATCATCCATCTCATTACATTTCTGAACAATTCTTTGATACGATAGGTCTAAAACTTCTTGACTCATTACTTTATTTGTATGCAATTGGCCACAATAATGACAACCTAATTGGCAATTTCCAGAAGGCTGTATTATATATGTTAAAGTATGTTTGTCATCATCCGAGACAAATTGTTTATTAGCAGTTAATATTTCCTGCATTTCATTTTCATTTAAAGGAACATACACTTCCATTTGAATAATTTTGGCTATAATCTCATCAGGAATATTAGAAAAATTTAGCGCTACTATATCATCAAGTATTGTTTTAGATAGCTCTATTGAGATACCTGTTCTTGTTGAATAGAGTATAGCATTTGAATCTAATATTTCTGGATTGTCAATAATATGTATATACTTGGATAATTTGAAATTCATGTTTATGATATTTAATATTAAGAATATTTTAAAAAGAGGCTATCCATAGGATAGCCTCGGGTAATTGAGATATTAATTAATAACTCCAACTATGCTGCTCCCCAAAAAACGTACAATTTTTTGCTTTAAATTAAGATAGGATTAAAAACCTTAAATTAGCAGAATTATGTCAAGAACAAGAAGAG
>NZ_JADOVC010000069.1:0-2254 GCF_015751645.1 Flavobacterium sp. CG_9.1 | reverse complement strand
TTTACCTAGTTCGTTTATAATAGGTAAGCTTTGTTGAAGCCTTAGCTCTTTAATTTGCTCAGGTTTACCGTTTTGTTCTTTTGCTTTGCGCTCCACCGCATATAGCTTTTGTATTTCAACTAAAACATGTTGTGCTTTTTGCTTGTCATTATCTAAGGCTCTTTCAAATTCTCGCCGAGCATGTGCCCAACAGCCAAGAGGAGTGATATCTGATTTTTTTCCATAAGCTTTGTATCCTGCATATCCGTCTGTTTGCAAGTAACCTTTAAAGTTTTGCAAAATAGGTAGTGCAGCGCTACTTGCACGAGTAGGGCTGTAATTGAACATCACAAGCTTGGATATTGGGGCATGATACACCCAATAATAACCCAGATGCGTTTTGTCTTTTTTCTTGTCGTCTAAAACCTTGATGGTGGTTTCATCCACTTGAAGATACCCTTCATTTTTGATATCCATTACCAGCTTCTCATACAAGGGTTTTAAAGCATCCATGCTCTGAGCAGCCCAACCCTCTATTGTAGAAGAAGCAATATCGATATCTTCTCTAGAGAACCGTTGCTTTTGACGATATAGCGGAAGGTGATCCACATATTTATCTACTAGGATAGTGGCTAGTAGTCCTTCTGAAGGGATTCCTTTGTCTATGATTCTTTCGGGTAAATCCCCGATGGATATCTTAGTATTGTCTTTATCCTTAGTCGCGTATTTGTATCGGATATATCTTTTGATTTTAAAGTGTCCCGGAACATAATCAAGTACATCTGTAGTTTCTTTGCCAATACAAACCTGATCAGACAAATCTCCTTCAGGGTAAATCTCGATTTCTTCAACTGGTAAATGATCCGGAAGTTTAGCCCTGCCTGGATGTTTCTTTTTAGAACGAGAATAAGTAATTTCTTCTTTGATAACCTCTTCTTGTTCTTCCAGAAGCTCTTGTTCTAGATCTAAAGGTAAAGTAGTTTGAGAGGGATCTTCAAAGCGCTCTCGCTTTTGACCAAACTGCATACGGCGTAGTAATTCTACTAAACGTTGAAGTTCTTCAACTCGTTCTTCTAATTTTGAAGCTTTATCTTCTAATTTTGAAGCTTTATTTTCTAAGTTTGAAGCTTTATCTTCTAACGCGACTTCCTTTTTTTCAAGCCTAACAAGTTTTTTATCTTGTTTGGAGATCGTTTTATATTGAACAGAAATAGTTTTATCCATCACAGAAATGTTTTTTTGAGCTTTAGTTAAAAGCTCAAAAAGTTCCTGTTTTGATACGTTTTCTAGGTCTATTTCCATAGGCTAAATATACGTCAAAATCCTATATTTAACAAGGCTTAAGGCTGTTTTATTCCAAATAAAATCTTCTTTTTTTATTGCTTTTTATAATTTGAATTCCTTCGATCATCAACACCAAATCACTCCAATTAATTTGCAATTTAGTACTGGTTGAACCAGCAAAAGTTCCTTGCTCTAAACGCTTGTAATAAAGAACAAAACCACCGGATTCCCAGTGTAAAAGTTTCATCTGATTATTATTTCGATTGATAAAAATGAACACTTCCCCACTATGTGCAACGCGTCCTAATTCATTGGTAACAAGACCATACAAACCATTAAAACTTTTGCGCATATCGCAAACTTTGGGGTAGAGCAAAAAGGTATGTGAACTACTAAGGCTAAACACTAATATAGGTTTACTAAAGCCGAAAGTTCACTTAAATTATCCGTATCCACTCGCAGCACAACTCCATTAGGGTATACGATTTCGTATTTGTTTTCTAAAGCGAAAACTGGTTTTTTCAGTGCAATAAAACCTCCGCTTTGTGTTTCTTCATTTTTGCTTTTTCGTATCCAATAGCTGAAAGTTCCTAATTTAATACCTGCTTGATCGCAATACGCTTGTTGTGAAAGTCCACTTTGTTTCCAAGATTCAACTTGAGATAACATAAATTCATTTTTGTCCATGTCTAAATTGTTTAGAACAAAACTACTACCTTAGGTTGATCTAAAAAAATATGGGGTTCGTCGGGCGGATACCTCTAAACGCTTGTAATAAAGAACAAAACCACCGGATTCCCAGTGTAAAAGTTCCATCTGATTATTATTTCGATTGATAAAAATGAACACTTCCCCACTATGTGCAACGCGTCCTAATTCATTGGTAACAAGACCACACAAACCATTAAAACTTTTGCGCATATCGCAAACTTTGGGGTAGAGCAAAAAGGTATGTGAACTACTAAGGCTAAACACTAATATAGGTTTACTA
>NZ_JADOVC010000068.1:0-2368 GCF_015751645.1 Flavobacterium sp. CG_9.1 | reverse complement strand
CAGGGAAAAGAATTAATTTTCTTTTCTTTGTTCTGAAAAAATATTTCATCTTCATTTGCGATTCCTGACTCTCGCATTTATTAATTGAATTCAAGACTTATAAAAATTAGTGAAAATGAAATTATCAAATCTATTACTGGATATGATTATTATTTAGAAGCTTATTACAGTATTTTCAAAGGTTAAATGGTATTATATGCCTACTACCCACAAAGCAGTGGAAAAGCTTTTCATTGATTATGCTGGCAAGAAACTCCATATCATTGCCCAAGAAACAGGCGAAATAAAGCCGGTAGAAGTCTTTGTTGCGACTCTTGGCGCAAGCCAATACACTTACGTGGAAGCCTCTTTTTCTCAGCAGATACCCGATTTTATAAGTAGTGTTCAAAATTGCCTGCATTACCTAGGGGGCGTTCCTGCTTGTATTATTCCTGATAATCTAAAATCGGCAGTAACCAAATCCAATAAATACGAACCCCATGTAAATGAACAGTTTGCCTGCTTTGCTTCACATTACGACACTTCAATAATGCCTGCCAGAGCCTTGAAGCCTAAGGACAAATCCTTGGTCGAAGGTGCCGTAAATATTACTTACACCCGCATTCATGCGGCTCTTCGAGATAAAGAATTTTACAGCATTACGGAATTGAATTTGGCTATAAAGGAGCTTCTTTTGATTTACAATCAAACCCCTTTTCAGAAAAAACAGCACAGTCGTACCGGTCTTTTTTTAGAAATAGAGAAGGATGCTTTAAAGCCATTGCCTTTGGAGAAATATGAACTGAGAGACTATAAAATCGCCACAGTACAGAAGAATTGCCATGTCTATTATGCTGCTGACAAGAACTATTACAGCATACCCATTACCTATATCGGTAAGAAAGTAAAGTTGATCCTCACCCAAAGCGTAGTGGAAATCTACCACAACCAAGCTCGTATTGCTCTTCACCCGCGCAGCCGCAAGGCTTACCATTATGTGACGGTAAAGGAACATATGCCTGTGAGTCACACCTACAATGCCGATTGGAGTTCGGAATATTTTATCACTTGGGCGCAAAAGATAGGCACTTCGACCAAAGAATACATCGAGAAAATATTGGATAAAAAACAGTATCCTGAACAGAGTTATAAGAGTTGCTTGGGAATATTGAGCATGGCAGCCAAAATAGGAAAAGAACGCCTGAATAACGCCTGTAAACGTGCGCTAAGCTACGATGCGGTAAGCTACAATTCTATCAAAAACATTTTAGAGAGAGGCCTTGATAAAGAAGAAGAAGAACAACTGGATTTATTCAACGCCTCCATATCGAATCATGACAATATCAGATGGTCACAATATTACGCTTAACATTTTAAATCAAATCAAAATATGAACACAAATGCCACTATCGAAAAGATGCAGAAAATGCGTTTAAACGGAATGAAACGAGCTTATGAATCTTCATTCGAAACCAGAAATCAAGATACATTTACCAACGATGAGTTTATTGCCTGGCTCATCGAATCCGAAGATAATCACCGCAACAACAGCCGAACCGAGCGATTACTCAAAAATGCAAAGTTCCATTATCAAGCGTCTTTAGAGGAGATAAGCTATACCGATGACCGCAATCTTGAGCGAAACCTTCTTACCCGTTTATCGGACTGCTCCTTTATTGACCGAAATGAAAATCTAATCATCACAGGCTGTACTGGAACAGGAAAGAGCTTTTTAGCAACAGCCTTGGGACATCAAAGCTGTATCAAAGGCTATAAAGTACTTTACTATAATTTGGGCAAACTCTTCCAGAAATTAATCATGGCCAAAGCAGATGGCTCCTACATCAGGGAACTCACTAAGATAGAGAATCACGATTTGTTGATTATCGACGACTTTGGACTACAAACGATCAATAATGAAAAGCAAATGATATTAATGGATTTGGTAGAGGATAGAAATCAAAAAAGAGCAACCATTTTTTGCTCACAGCTACCGGTGAAAAACTGGTATGATCTCATTGAAGAAAAGACAATCGCAGATGCCATCTTGGATCGAATTATCCACTCGGCAATCCGCTTTGAACTCAAGGGAGAATCCATGAGAAAAAAAATGAAAAAACAATAAAAATTTTTGTCTAATTTTAACCCAAGAAATCAGCATCAAAACCACTGTACACTTTGCTCCGGAATGAGGTGTCCACTTTCATCGGAATAGTCATTTTAAGCAAGATTTTGGATCGAGCTAGAAATTTTATAATTAACAAATGAAGTGTATTATTAAAAACTCAATCTGTTAATTAGGGTCTGCTTAGAAACCCTATTGGTTTGTATTTCAATTCTGTATAGTTATATTTGATGAATTAAGCGCAAGGTTTTATGATAAAAAGTT
>NZ_JADOVC010000067.1:0-2483 GCF_015751645.1 Flavobacterium sp. CG_9.1 | reverse complement strand
CCTCTTCCCATCCCGAACAGAGTAGTTAAGCCCGCCTGCGCAGATGGTACTGCAGTTATGTGGGAGAGTATGTCGTCGCCTTTCTTTAAAAACCCTTCATCAATAGATGAAGGGTTTTTTGTTATAAATATGTCCCGTCCTGATATTGGCGATATAAATGGGGATCATTATATATTTTTTGATCAAGAACAAAACTTGGGGATTAGGCAAAAATATTAAACAATCTGAACAGAAAGAAATCTATCTTTCTTACTCCTCTAAACTTATTCCTGAATGCTTTAATTTTAGCATTGAAAGATTCTGTTTAAGAATTGGTGCTTCTATAGCAATGTGTTTTAAAATAATTTGATAATGGTTTATAATTGATTTTAGTATTGTGTTCTATGATTTGAGCCCAATATGATTTACTTTTTCATTCCCCCTGAATGATATAGTTATTTATAAATCATATTGGTTGTTTTCTCAAAGATATTCTAAATTTTTTGTGGCAAATTATGAGCTTTTTCAATATCAGGATGTATTTAAAATTATTATTTAACGTTTTCTTTTGGGTTTAGTAGTTATTTTATACTGCTCTTTTGCTAGTGGTGATATTACTTCGATAAGTTATGACCTTTTTTTTCTGGTTTAGTATAGGAATTACCAACTTGTGGCGAGCATTTGTTTAATGGTGTTGCCGATTAATTTCTAAATCAATGGCCTGATTACTACTTTTAATTATATTTTTCTACAAAGTTTCTAATTCTAATTTCTAAATATGAAATTGCTCTGTTATAAAGCTGTGATTTAAAAAAGATTTTTGTGGCTTAGAGTTCTATATTTGATGTTATATATAAAGTTAATTCGACAACTTAATTTTATTATTTAAGAGCTATTTCTTGAAATAAAACGAGTACAAGATTTTCTCTAGTTCAATCAGGAATACGTATTGTAGTAAGTTTGGTAGCATTTTCTCGTGTAGTAGACACTTTTGTAAAAAGTTCTTTATTGGAGCGATATGTGTTATCTGTTAATAAATTTTTGTTTATTGTTTGAGGACACAGAAGCTTGTGTTTGGTATGAGATTTCTGGTTGCAAGTTTTATAACCGATTAAAAAGTCTATGTATTGGTTTTATAAATTTTCACCAGTAACTCCATATATAGATTTGCTAGCATTGCAATTAGTAGTCTTTGTATCTATTGATCTCTTTTGGTAAAATGAACAAGGCCTGGTGTTACTCGAGTTCTTTAAGCTAATAAATTCCGATCTTAAAAAACAATTTTCACTTTGTATTTGTTAGTCTTCCTTTTCTGAGCAATATGGTGGTAAGCTATATTCCTACTAGTGGTAATAATCATAAACTGTAGTTTCTTAAAGTAATCAGTTAGTTCTTAGTTTACAATCTCGAAGCCTTATGGGAGTAAAATTAATGTCTTGTAAATATAAATGTAAAATATCTTCTGTTCTCTTAGTTGAAATTAATTCAAAGTAGTCGACAATAATTTGAGATAAAAGTAAGTTAGTGACTCTTTAAAGTAGTAAAGCATTTGTAGATAAGTTAGAAATTATATAAATCCTTTTTTCTTATTTCATCAAAGCCTGTAGTCTTGATCCATTTTGCTTTATAAACCTTGGCATATAGTATATCTTACCGCAATTGAAAGGCTTGTAATTATTTTTATATTTTGTATGTCTTTCTGCAGGGCATTCTTACGGATAGTTTCTTTCTATAAAAGCCTAGAATGTAAATCTTGTTTTAGTAAGTCTTTTTTATTAGTGCAAGATGCTACTGTGGAATTTGTTTTGGCAGCAATAATTCTTCTACAAAGCATGGTGCTTTCGTTTTCTGTAGATATAAAGTAGTAGGACGCTTTTTCCGAAACCTATACTACTTTTGCATTAGCTCTTGTAATTTTAAATTCTCTTTTAGTTGACTTCTTAAGATTGCCAGTACAGGTTGACAGAAGATTATAATTACTGTAATCAAAATAAACGTAAGTATAGTACTTCGGGCACTTTCTTTAATAGAAGTCAAAGACCGAGCTATATCAATGTAATGTTAAAATAATGATATAGCTTGGTTGATTTTTACTGTCTGTGACAAGGCTAAAGTAAATTGTTGCTTTTTTTTGCAGTAAAAAGTTAAGGCATGGTTGTTTCAAGTTCTCTGCACTTAGTAAGTTGTATGTTGAAAGTATTACAAAGAAAGTTTATGGATACCCGTCAAATCTTTAGTACAAGAGGAATTGTAAGGTATGAAATGCAGTTGTATTTTAAGATTCGCCCATAAACGCTGGGTTTTGTCACTTTTTAGGAAGAATATTGCAAAAGATTAGAAAATTTTTTTTTTCCAAGAAGCGTATTTTCAGTAAGTTAAAGCTAAAGTTAAGAAAAGGATAAAAAAAGAGTTTAAAAAAGCTTGAATACCGGTATAAAGGAGTTAGTTTTGCACCCGCAACAACGGCAAACGTTCATTTAAATACTGGCAAGCAGCACGAATTA
>NZ_JADOVC010000066.1:0-2800 GCF_015751645.1 Flavobacterium sp. CG_9.1 | reverse complement strand
AAAAAATATTTGACCTACTTATAAACAGAATGATGAATACTCAAAAGGTTTTATATCAAAATATTATAATAAGTAAATAAGTGAACACCTCGATAAACATTTAATACTTTCCCTGATTTAGAGAGTTCAGAAAATTTGACTTTTTTGCCTTCACCGCCTGGGATCAAAACCTTCAAATCATAAGTCGTACCCGACTCTAGAATAATCTCCTTAACTTGCTTAGCACTAAGTTTAGGATAATACGACCAAATCAAAGCAGCTGTTCCAGAAACCATAGGTGCTGCTAATGAAGTACCTGAGTCATAACCGTACCTGTTACCTCCGGTCGATGTATAAATTTGATCACCTGGCGCAAACAAATCTACATTTTTTTTACCGTAATTAGAAAAGGAAGCTACCAAGGTGCTATCATTAATAGCAGTGCTAGCTCCTACGTTTATAAAATTACCTACAACTTCTTTTGCACCATCCTGCAAGTCGATATCTGTTGGAAAGTTAGGGTTTTCATCTACATTAAAGCTATCATTTCCTGCACCATGTATCAGTAAAATATCGTGATTAGCAGCATATTTCATAGCTGAGTAAACCAAATCGTTGCTCAAAGCAAATTCTTTGCCGAATGACATATTAATAATTTTAGCTCCATTATCTACAGCGTATCGTATTGCCATAGCAATATCCTTATCATGCTCATCACCGTTTGAAGCAATTATCAATGGCATTATCTTTACGTTTGCAGATACAATCATTGCAATTATCCCGGAAACTTTAGTGGAGTGATTATACGTAGTTGTTTTTCCTTCAATATTTGTAGAAAGTCTATTATTACCATAGCCTTTCTCAAATTTACCCGAGCTATCCTTTATTAAAAGGCGCTCATTGAATTTAAGGTTTAAGGATTTATTTAAGATGGAGTCCACCTCTTGCTTGCTATTTTCCACCTCTTTTAATGACTTTTCTCCAAAATCAAGTCTTGCTTTCATAAAAGCTATCATTGCTCCCAGATCAAAATCAAGATCTTCCCTTCTTTGTCTGAAGGTCTTATCATTGATTTTGTGTTTTATATACATGCTGTCCAGCTGTTGGTAGGTATAGTTCTCGTTCGGAAAATAATGTCTTAAACTATCTTTGGCTGCTGGATATGTTTTTACACTATATTCTAATGATTTCAGCCAGTTTTCGTAATAAAAATGCTGTTCTTTAAACTTTCTTAGTGCTCGAACATATTCTTTTTCATTACCTAATTCTTTTTTAACAAATTGGTTGGTTTTCAAATCCCCCCATTCTTTTAAGATCCTTACAAACTCAAAATTTGAAAAAACTAAGTATCCATTGTCTTTTGTTCCAATAAAATTCCAACCGTTAACGTCGTCTACGTAACCATTTTTATCATCATCTTGACCATTATTTGGAATTTCAGCTTTGTTTATCCATAGTTTGTTCTTTATTAAATCGTGATTGATATCTAAAGGTGAATCAATAATCGCAACAATAATTTCTTTGGATCGCAATTTTTGGATGTTCTGCATTTTCCATTTGCTAACAAACATTCCCGTATTACCATTTTCATCTATCCCTTTATGAAACCAATTCAAAGAATCTAAATTTTTATATATTGAAACTGCGTTGTGTTTACTTAAATTTAGGTCAGTACTAGTTTTGCTCGAACTGCAACCTATTAAAATAGCAACTAATAAAAATGATAGAATCAATGATTTCATAATTTTGTAAAAAACTAAAAGGTTATCGTCATTGTTTTGTTTGACTGAGTAATAGTTTTATCATCGCCTCCATTTGCAATAATAGCACTATCACCCCCATTTATCAAATGTAAATTATCCAATTGGGCTACTTTCATTTTTTCTAAATTAAACTTTGATTTGTTTTCTTTTTGTTTTTTTTCGGCTTTCATTTTATACAGTTTTTGATTATTGAAGTACAAAAGTATAAGGTTATGCTGACTGTTACTATAAAAATTAAAAGTTGTTCTCGGAATTCACGGAATTCCGATAGTCAAAAAAAACACAATACCCTAAAAACAAAGTTATTACAATCAATTTTCTTTTTCTAGTGCTTTGATGAAAAAAGTAGGCTTAATTTTATATTTTTTATAAAAAGCGCTAGAAAAAGCTTCCGCAGAATTGAAACCAAATTCATTAGCTAAGTATGGCATAGTATAATTACGCAATATGATTTGGGCCTGCAATTGAACCACAGCTTCATTTATTCTGAGTTCATTGATGTAATACACAAAAGTTTTTCCTTTTTGTTCGTTAATGACTTTAGATAAGTATTTGGTGTTGGTATTTAACTGTAAAGCTACTTTTTGAATCGAAATAGTTTTTTCTAAGAATCCTTTGTTAAGTTCAAATTGGGCTAACTTCTCTAATAACTGTTGAACTACCTCTACTGGAAGCCACTGTTGCTCTTGCATTTTATTTTCCTCTGCTGCACTATCGCTTTTTTCAGCTCTAGTACCACTTGCTACTATAGGTGTAGCAGGATGAATAATAGCCTCAAATCGTTTACGATATTGTTTTTTCAAATAATATTGATAACATATCAACCCACCGAGACTACCTATTAAAATCAAAATCCAGGTCGAAGAGGCCGATTGTTTTTTTTGCAAGGATTGTATCAAGGATTCTTTTTTTGCAAATAAATGAGGGGTATCATATTCTTTGAGTAAAACTTTACTTAGTTGTTTGTATATTCCAGTCATGATGTGCCACTAATTCCGGTCATGATGTGCCACAAAATAATGAGCTAATTTCTGTTCAAATTTACATTTTTTTATTGA
>NZ_JADOVC010000065.1:0-2881 GCF_015751645.1 Flavobacterium sp. CG_9.1 | reverse complement strand
TCAATAAAAAAATGTAAATTTGAACAGAAATTAGCTCATTATTTTGTGGCACATCATGACCGGAATTAGTGGCACATCATGACTGGAATATACACTATTGCGAATTTTGTGCAAGGCGGACGTTTTTCTTTCGCAAGAAATAGTATTTTTAATAGAAAATAATTAGTTCCGAAGCTCGCAACAGCGCAAAGCGTGGGAACGTTAGCCGTCATTGTACCGCAGAAACCAAAAAAAACAAATGAACATACTAAAAAAAGGAGAATTTTTCGGAACACATTACCAAAAGTCGACTTTTGAAAATATAATTATAACTGATACTGAATATACGCATAGTAAAGTGGATTGGCATTATCATGAAAATCCCTATTTCACCTATTTACTTCAAGGTAAACTTTTTGAATCTAATAAAAAAGAATCCTATTATCTAGCACCAGGAAGTTTGTTATTTCACAATTGGCAAGACGAACACTACAACATAAAACCACCCGAATATACTAGAGGATTTCATATTGAATTGAATGAAAATTGGTTTTTAAATTACGATATTAAAATAACTGACTTTGAAGGAAGTATAAACATAAAAAATCCTTTGACTAAAAATTTGATGAATAAAGTATATATTGAATCCAAAATAAAAGACCAATATTCAAATTTAGGCATTGAAATATTAATGATTGAAATTTTTAGAAACATAAAAGAAAACAAAAAAATAAGTGCTAAAAAACCTGATTGGGCAAATAAACTTCAGGAACTTTTAATCGAGGAACGAATGGATTACTCCTTAAACAATTTAAGTTCAATATTAGGCATTCATCCCATTCACTTATCCAGAGAGTTTCACCGATATTTTGGCACAAGCCTAAGCAATTATATCAGGCTATTGAAAGTAAATAAAGCATTTTATTTAATTGCTTCCAATAAAATTTCAATGACAGATATCTGCTATCAATGTGGATTTTACGACCAAAGTCATTTCATTTCAAATTTCAAACGAATCTACAATACAACTCCAACAAAATTATTTAGAAAAATGTGATAATGTTAATTTTATACAATTTTGATAAAATTCAAAAACTCATCTTTGCAAATCATCATTAATCAATCAAAAAATGAAATTTCAAAACATCATCATCTTTTTCTTTATTCTTTATTCGTTTTCTGTCAATGCACAAGATATGGCAGAATATACAGATAATTGGGAAGGAAAAATCGAAAATTCTAAAACTTTCAATTTAAAAGTTGAAATAAATAATTTAGGATTTGAAAAAGCTTTTTTCAAAATTTATAACAATAAAAACATTATTGATTTTCCGTTTAATTCGACTACTAATGATCAAATAAAAATACCATTTGCTGAAAATTTATTTTTTGAAGGTATTCTGTCTAAAGATAAAAAAGAAATTAATGGTTTTATTAAATCTGGTTTATTACTTTATCATTTAAAACTAACAAAGTCAAACAACAATTCTTATATAGGAGATTGGAATATTTTGATGGTAACCGAACTAAAATCACAAGATTTTTACTTAAGTGTAGAAAATGGTTCGAAAAATGAATATCAAGCGTATCCAATCTTAGGCGACAATCGATTTACAGGAACTTGGTGTGATAATTTCCAAAAAGAAAATGATTTCATATCCTTTTCTGATTTTAAAACAGGATTACAATTTAAAGGGAAATTAGAAACTAATACAATTCAACTAGGTATATATTTAGGAACCCATTTAATCACAGAAATAGATTTAAAAAAATCCAAAATAGATTGGAAAATTGGTGGTTTTGAAACAGATAATAAAACTTCTATTCTAAAACTTACCGAAATGGAGAATCTTATTTTAAAGGATTCATTACCCAATACTCATTCGGTTTTAATTTCGAAAAATGGCAAGCTTATTTATGAAAATTATTTTGATGGTTATACCGCAGATATACCACACGATATGCGTTCATCAGCAAAAAGTATTTCATCAGCAATAGTTGGTATTGCTCTAGACAAATCATTATTCCAAAATGTTAATCAATCTATTTTTGATTTTTTACCCACAAAATATCAAGCTCAAAAGGACAGTTTAAAAGCGAAAATAAATATCCAAAGCCTTTTAACAATGAGTTCAGGATTAGACGCCATTGATTATGGTATAAATGCAAATTCAAAATCTCCTGCAACTGAAGAAAATTTTCAAAGAGCAAAGGATTGGATAGCAACAATATTATCTGTTCCAATGATAAATACCCCAAATACAAAAGCAAATTATGGTTCTGCAAATCCTTATTTATTGGGAATTGCTATGGATTCAATAACTACAGAACCTTTAGAATTATTTATGGATAGATATCTATTTCAAAAACTAGATATTTCCAACTATATCATTCAAGCTGATTTGAATGGAAATCCATATTTTGGCGGTGGAATGTATCTTACTTCTAATGATATGCTGAAATTTGGAGAACTATATCTTAATTATGGAAAATGGAACTCAAAACGTATTATATCAAGTAAATGGATAAAAAATTCCTTGAAGAATTATCGAGTTTTAGAAAACACCAAAGACAAAAATGGATACGGATATTTATGGTGGCACAATACCTATCAAGTTAATGGAAAAAGTTTTGAATCTATTGAAGCTAGAGGAGCTGGTGGTCAATATATTTTTGTTATTCCCAGTTTAAAAACCGTTGCAGTTATCACATCTGGAAATTTTAGAAACGGAAAAACACAACAACCCGAAATGATTTTTGAAAGTTACATCTTGCCTTATCTTAAAAAATAAAAAACAACGAACGGCTAATCGAGTAGACGGCTCCGCCAGTAACTGACGGAGTGCGCCTCTCACACCACCGAACGTACGGGTCACGTATTCGGCGGTTCGCAAAGAGATGG
>NZ_JADOVC010000064.1:0-3364 GCF_015751645.1 Flavobacterium sp. CG_9.1 | reverse complement strand
CTTCTATAAATAATATAAAAATAGACAGGCATAGTCAACAATGAAATCAAGCCTAATTTCCAAGAGTAGCCAAATAAGAAAACTAGCGAAATAATTGAAACTAATACATCAATTACTAAACTGCTTGCCAACATTTTAATGACTCTTTGAACTCTTTGAGTGTCATTCAACCGAGCTACTAATTCTCCTATTTTGCGGGTATCAAAAAATGGCTTGGGAAGATGAAGCAAAGAGGAAAAAAACTGATTATTAATGCGATTATTGAAATCTTTAGATTGTTGTAGCAGGAAAAACTCTCGCAATACCGAAATTCCAACACGTGCCAATAGTAATATAGCTAACAACACAATTCCAGAGATTAGTTTATTGATATTATGCGAGGGCAAAATATCATCAATTAGTTTTTGGGAAAACAAAGACATAGCCATTCCCAAGCCTGCTACAAAAACACCCAGCAGAACACTAATCCACAATAATTTGTAATCTGGTTCTAGTAAAGTTAAAAACCATTTTTGCTGTGCATGTTTAACTTCAGTTTCTTTTATGAATTTTTCATTCGGTTCCAGCGTCAAACAGCTTTTTGAAACCCAAATTTTATCTAATTCTATAGCAGATAAATAATAAATTCCTTTACCTGGATCGCTAATCAAGAGACCTTTTTGTTCATCATAGTGATAGCAAACAATGTAGTGTTGTAATTTCTCTTCTATTAATACGTGAAGAATTACGGGTTGTTTATGATCTATAAGTGCCTGAATATCTGCTTCACAACCTTCAGCAGTAAAACCTAATTTATTGGCAACTTGATATAAGCCTAATAACGTTGTACCTTGTTTGGTAGTACCACTTAGTTCTCGTAGCTTTTCAATAGACTGCATGCCGCCATATAATTTAATGATGGACAATAAGCAGGCAACACCGCAATCCGACTGATCCAATTGCAGCGTATGGGTTTTTTCAATATGTTTTATAGTCATTATTTTCAGTTTGGTATTCCGTCGTTTTGTCATTGCTTCGCCTGTTCGCTTTGCTCGAGTCTGACAAAGGAGAAATCTCATCATTTTTATTGTAGTTTTTTTAACAAAACCTCTACCTTAGTTTGTCCTTTTATCTTCTCAATGAGTTGCTGGTTTTTATCGTACAAAACTAAGCAAGGTAAAGATTGAACATCAAAGGTAGCAGCGAAAGTAACTTTAGTGTCACATACAAAATGAATGTTATCATAATTTTGAAGGTTGTATTTTTTAGCAAAAGATTCTATTTTTTTAGCTTTTTCAAAAGAAACAAAGACAAGTTGATTTGGTGTGAATTGCTCTATACGTTCTTGTATCATTTTTGTCTCTTCATTACAGTACTCGCATTCACTGTTGAAGTAGATAAAGAGAGTTGGGGTGTCTACTTTTAAATTATTATTGGAAAATGTACCGCCATTTATATTTTGATACTTAAAAGTAGGAATGGTTTTTATGTTGGCTGCCACTTCTTTTTTATGGTTTATTTTAGTCACTATTTGGTAACTAAAAAAAGTTAACAAACTGATGAAAATTATTGGTATTATTAATTTAAGATATTTTTTCATTACGAATAATTTAATGTAAAAAACATGATTACAACTACCCATAACAACAATGCACTACCGTAACTAGACGCTACAATTTTTAGCCCATGATCCATAGTGGTTTCTGTTGCTTTGCCAATGAAGAAGGCAAGAATTAACCAATAGCTTAATTCGAACAAATTAAGTGTCTGAAAAGGATAAATTAGCCAAGGTTCTAATCCTTTATACCCAACAATATTCAAGGCAGATAAAGGATAAAAATATTGAATGTCTTCTAAACTATAACTGGTTTGAAAAAAGTAAAACCAGATGATTTTGAAGATAGGAACTAACAAAAATATAAACTCAGCTTTGATTACATTATCGAATATAGCTTTAAAATAAATTTTGGTATCAGAAAAAGCAGTGCCAATGTAAAGAACTGAGGAAATTAAAGTTATTTTGATTAAAAAAAAAACAGGTGTAGATAGAAAACTCACCCATTCCCATTTTTTTTGAAAATTTAAAATTTCTGATATTTGTTCTTTACCTAATTTTGCAGCTAATGAATTGTAAATCAACAAATCAGTTTTCAAAATAAAATTAGCTAATTCTATTATAAAAATGTAGCAAATGCTAAGTACAAAATACCTAATTAGAGAAATATTCATAATAAGTTTAAAAATTAGAATTTTATAAATATTTAAACTCTTTTATAAAAATAGAAAATTATAAAAAACAATATAAACACAAGAAAACTTAGTAAAATCGATGGTTTTACTTTGTTATTCTTACTCACAATAATACTGTTTTTTATTTTATTATTTTTTTGCGAATCTATCACTAATAGACCAAACGCAATTATAAGCAGAAAAGATTTCAAAAAATTAAATTTATCAACTGTGATTAAAACAATTACTGTTGCAAATAAAATTAAAGAAATAATCCTTAATCGTGTTATTTTCATGTTAATTTTTTTTAAAAAACTGTTCCCAATTAAAATCTATTGAGAACAGTTAAATTAATATCTCTACCACCAACCTTGGTTTCCAGCTATTGTGTTAATACCACAACCTATAAACATAGTCCAAGCTGCAGGAGCTGCTGGTGTCCACATACCGACCGCCATAGCAATGCCACCAGCTAGACAAACACCTTCTATAACCGAACTCGCACGTGGGTCAGTACCTCCAGTTAAATTTTCTAAATCATTCAGACTAATTTTTTTCATATGTTATATAATTTAAAATTTATTTATTTTAAAACCAATGACCTGTCTTTGAACCATGACCAAGTATTCCTCCACAAGCTGCTGCAGCAACATTACAAACTACTGCTGCCGCCAGACCTCCTGATCCATAAATAGCTGCCGCACCAAAAATGATTGAGCCACCACAAGCTAAACCTGCGAAAAAACCTGCGTCACTGCCTTTTATAAGCTCCATCTGATTTAATTCTAATGTTTTCATAAAATAATAATTTAATTGGTTAATAATAGTTTACTAACAAAACCTTCGATTACGTGCACTTAATTTTAGATTGATAGCGTTTGTCAAATCTATTATTTTTATTGGGATGTATTTTACTGTTTTTATGTTAAAAAAGTACGGTTTTTAATAAACTTAAAGAAGTCTTATTTTTTTAGCATGAAGAACTATTGCCGCATCGTTGCCTTTGTCCTTCAAAAGTCGGTTTTTAATATTGGTTTTTCTTTTCTCAATAGCACTCAAAGAAAGATCAATGTGATTCGGCATGTCTTTTGTTGTAATTTTCTTATCAAGCAGTGTCAAGATCTGGCAATCAATAGCGTCCAAATTTAATCTATCT
>NZ_JADOVC010000063.1:0-3470 GCF_015751645.1 Flavobacterium sp. CG_9.1 | reverse complement strand
ACGCTGTAAGTTTTGTTTTCTAATTCGACAATTTGTATTTTCGAATTTTTATTCAAGCTTACAGCGTGTGTCCTGCTCATGCAGGGCACACACACTCGTTTGCACGCATTGCGGGTTTTGTGGTTTAATCATATTTTTATTTCGCATCATATTTATTTTAATTAGAAAATTTATCGTTACGAACTCCGCAACGACGAGCAAGCGAGGGAACGTTACAAGCAATACTACGACAGAACCTCGTAATCAAAAGGAAGTGTAATTCTTGCAACTATTCTAAAAGTAGTTTTGCTTATTGGTAAACTTTCGTGCAAAAATTGACTGTTTCCATAGTAAACCACATTTGGCTTCATTAAAAAACCTTCTCCCAAATCTTTTATTCGTGTGCAATCTCCACCAACATAAGCATTCCCTTGAAAAACTCCATTCCAACCCTTACAAGCGGGATAAGTAGACGCAATTAGCATTCCGCCTGTATTACTTTTATAAGATAATTTGTGTTCTAAAGAGGATAAAATCCTTCCTCCTTCGCCAACTTTCCATCCATTACCCCCTCCGTTTCCTCCGCCATCACCCCACTTTAAAGATGGTAAGTAATTACCATCAATATGAACACCGCCACGTCTTTGGGTTTTACCTTCTTCAACTAATTTCCCATCTAATGTTAGATAGGCAATTCCTCTTTTAATGGGTAATGCTTCAATCATTTTAGACACCATTTGTTTAAATTCATTTGGTATTTCTAATAAGTTTTCAAGATTAAAAGGAAGCATTTTAACTTCTCCTGTAAAACTTGGAATTTGAACTTCGTAAAGTTCTCTTGAAATTGATGTAATCATAATGTTTATATTTAAAATTAGTATAAGTACTGCTTGTAACAGCGGTTTTATTCAATTGCGAATTTTTTAGTTAAATCACGTTCACGTTTCGCATCGTGTTTTGTGGTTTCCGAAAATATGCAGTCCCGAACTTCGCAACTGAAATAAAGCCGCAGGACGTTGTGCGTCAGTTTAGAGCGACCGAAAACCGAAAGAAAACTATTAAAAACCGAACTTTAAAATAATATGAGCGAAAAATTTACTTTGACTGGCGGAGCAAGAATTGGAATGGCAAATGCTAGTTATCCTTTTGCTGATTTATATGTTGACAAAGAAATATTAAAAATTAATGCTTCGATTGTAGGTAATTTAATGTTTCAACCAAAAGACATAATTTCAATTGAAACCTATACTTTAATTCCACTAATTGGACAAGGAATAAAAATTAATCACAGAATAGAAAACTATAATCCGAAAGTTATATTTTGGACATTTAAAGATCCAAATTTTGTAATTGGCGAAATTAAAAAAACTGGATTTTTAAAAAACTTAGATAGCGAAATAAGTTCTAGCGATTTGGAAGTTATAAGGAAGCAAAAAGAAGGTGGATTTCCGTTAAAGAAATCAGTAGCAGTTATTTTTATTGTTGCTTGGAACTTACTTTTCCTATCTGATATTATTTCATTTTTTCTTAAAGCTGAAACCGAAGGTTCGCCAATTGGAATTGGAATAAACTTAGCAGTCGGATTAATATTTGTAAGTTCAATTTTAGCAATTGTTTCTGAAAAGTTCCGAAAAATAATTCTCAAAGAAAATAGAAATTTTGAAGACATAAAAAAGTTTGCATATTTTATCGCATTAATAAGCGGAATAATGTTCATTGTATTTACAATTGGAATTTTGAATAAATAAAAAACCGAACGCACAACACACGCTAAGCGCCATTGCCAAATTTTATCTTGCCGGAACATTTATTTTCACGAATAATGTTTTATCTTTCCGAAAGTTCTCGGTTCGCTTTCATTGGCAACGGACGCCTAGCGCGGGAACGTTACCTGCAAGCTAAAACAACATAAAAGAATAACTATGAAACAAACATTCGCAATATTAATCATCGGACTTCTATTAATTGGATGTAAAGTGAAAACATCAAACGAAAAAGAGACTCAAGAAAAAAAAGTAGTATTCAATCAAGTATTAGCTGATGAACTAAGTAAAATGGCAGAAGTTGACCAAATTGCTGCATACATACCACAAGGCGACTATAAAAAAATGACTAATGAGCAATGGAACTCTTTTAAAGATAGCGTTTTTACAACTCATCAAAAACGAGTAAAACAAGTATTTGACAATTTCGGATTTCCTGGTTATGATTTGGTCGGAGAAAAAGGTTCTTCAGATTTTTGGTTGATTGTTCAGCATTCAGACCATGTCCCAGAATTTCAATTAGAAGTTTTGAAAAAAATGAAGAAAGAAGTTGACAAGGGAAATGCAAATTCCAGAACTTATGGTCTATTAGTTGACCGAGTAAAATTGAATACTGGTCAAGCCCAAATTTATGGCACTCAATTAGCTTACAATATGGAAATATGTCAAGCTTATCCAAGAAATTTAGCAGATAGTATCAATGTAAACAAAAGGAGAAAAGAAATTGGTCTTGAACCATTAGAAGAATATTTAAACGATATGACTGAAATGCACTTCGAAATGAGTAAAGAGTTTTACGCTAAAAAAGGAGTGACAAAACCAAAACTATACAAAACAGAATAAAAGCCAGCAGGTAACAATGTATATAAAAAATAGGCGAAACAGTAGTAAATTCAAGGCTTGTGGCTCGTATCAAACTTTGTACTTAACCGAAAGTTTTGTGCTTCGTAATCGCCTACTTTTTATATACTAAGCGTTATAGGCTAGTTGTGCCGAAAATACGCAGGCGAAACAATTTAAAAATAAACATTTGTTTCCGCATAAAGTTTACAAAGCAGAAGCGTGAAAGTTATAATCTGACAGCGGAAATTTGAAAAGTAAAAATCATAAATCCGAAAATATAAAATTACCTGGAACATTTATAAAAAACTGCAAAATGAAAAAAGTATTATTTTTTATATTTCTATTAGCCTTTTTGACTTCAAAAGCGCAAAATAGCACAAAACAAGAAAAATTGATTATAGGAACTTGGAAATACAACGTTGCCTATGATACAATTGCAGAAGTCGATACTACTGACTTTTACAAACCTTATGCAGAAAGAGAGAAAAAATATTTTTTTACCAAAATTAAGGTAAAAAAGTCAACGGCAAAACTATCCGACTATTTGGAAAAATGGAATGTAACTTGGGAAATTAAAAATTCAAACGAACTTTATTTTTTTTTAGAAGATAAAAAAATAGTGAAATATTTAATAATAAAATTAACTAGTGACACTTTAGAATTACGTGAACCAAACTCTAAAATAAGTACACTTGGATATTACAAATAATAGAACATGGAACGTTGGAATCTGCCAACAGAAATTGGAAAAGACTGCGGTTTTATGATAATTTCGACAAAACAACCAGCCTATAATCGAGTAGACGGCTCCGCCAGTAACTGACGGAGTGCGCCTCTCACACCACCGAACGTACGGGTCACGTATTCGGCGGTTCGCAAAGAGAT
>NZ_JADOVC010000062.1:0-3755 GCF_015751645.1 Flavobacterium sp. CG_9.1 | reverse complement strand
AAAAAAGCTTGTGAGATTAGAAAACAGATGTTACCTTTGCACCCCGCAAAACGCGCAATGTTCCTTGAGAGACTGGTAAGAAAAGATAAAGAAAAGAAGATTTAAATCTTCAAAAAAAACTTTAAATTTTTCTTGCGAGAAACAAAAGAAGTTGTTACTTTTGCACCCGCTTCGGGAAACACTTTAACAAGTGTTGATTGAGACGAAAAAAAAGATAAGAACACGTTCCTAGACATATTGAATTGACAGCCGTTTTAACAGAGATGTTAGAACAAAAGAATAAGAGTAATAGAATCGAGAGATTTGAAAAAACCGATAGAATTGGAGTCGAATAAACAAAGAGAACAGATTTATCTGAACTCAAACAATATACGATGAAGAGTTTGATCCTGGCTCAGGATGAACGCTAGCGGCAGGCTTAACACATGCAAGTCGAGGGGTATAGTTCTTCGGAATTAGAGACCGGCGCACGGGTGCGTAACGCGTATGCAATCTACCTTTCACAAAGGGATAGCCCAGAGAAATTTGGATTAATACCTTATAGTATATCGAGTTGGCATCAACATGATATTAAAGATTTATCGGTGAAAGATGAGCATGCGTCCCATTAGTTAGTTGGTAAGGTAACGGCTTACCAAGACAACGATGGGTAGGGGTCCTGAGAGGGAGATCCCCCACACTGGTACTGAGACACGGACCAGACTCCTACGGGAGGCAGC
Organism: Flavobacterium sp. CG_9.1; assembly: GCF_015751645.1. Classification (NCBI taxonomy): domain Bacteria; kingdom Pseudomonadati; phylum Bacteroidota; class Flavobacteriia; order Flavobacteriales; family Flavobacteriaceae; genus Flavobacterium; species Flavobacterium sp. CG_9.1. The sequence continues at coordinate 3,036 of NZ_JADOVC010000062.1, read as the reverse complement.
AGTGAGGAATATTGGACAATGGGCGCAAGCCTGATCCAGCCATGCCGCGTGCAGGATGACGGTCCTATGGATTGTAAACTGCTTTTATACAGGAAGAAACAGTTCTACGTGTAGAACCTTGACGGTACTGTAAGAATAAGGATCGGCTAACTCCGTGCCAGCAGCCGCGGTAATACGGAGGATCCAAGCGTTATCCGGAATCATTGGGTTTAAAGGGTCCGTAGGCGGTCAGATAAGTCAGTGGTGAAAGCCCATCGCTCAACGGTGGAACGGCCATTGATACTGTCTGACTTGAATTATTAGGAAGTAACTAGAATATGTAGTGTAGCGGTGAAATGCTTAGAGATTACATGGAATACCAATTGCGAAGGCAGGTTACTACTAATATATTGACGCTGATGGACGAAAGCGTGGGTAGCGAACAGGATTAGATACCCTGGTAGTCCACGCCGTAAACGATGGATACTAGCTGTTGGGCGCAAGTTCAGTGGCTAAGCGAAAGTGATAAGTATCCCACCTGGGGAGTACGTTCGCAAGAATGAAACTCAAAGGAATTGACGGGGGCCCGCACAAGCGGTGGAGCATGTGGTTTAATTCGATGATACGCGAGGAACCTTACCAAGGCTTAAATGTAGATTGACCGGTTTGGAAACAGACTTTTCGCAAGACAATTTACAAGGTGCTGCATGGTTGTCGTCAGCTCGTGCCGTGAGGTGTCAGGTTAAGTCCTATAACGAGCGCAACCCCTGTTGTTAGTTGCCAGCGAGTCAAGTCGGGAACTCTAACAAGACTGCCAGTGCAAACTGTGAGGAAGGTGGGGATGACGTCAAATCATCACGGCCCTTACGCCTTGGGCTACACACGTGCTACAATGGCCGGTACAGAGAGCAGCCACTGGGCGACCAGGAGCGAATCTATAAAACCGGTCACAGTTCGGATCGGAGTCTGCAACTCGACTCCGTGAAGCTGGAATCGCTAGTAATCGGATATCAGCCATGATCCGGTGAATACGTTCCCGGGCCTTGTACACACCGCCCGTCAAGCCATGGAAGCTGGGGGTGCCTGAAGTCGGTGACCGCAAGGAGCTGCCTAGGGTAAAACTGGTAACTAGGGCTAAGTCGTAACAAGGTAGCCGTACCGGAAGGTGCGGCTGGAACACCTCCTTTCTAGAGCCTTAGTGTTAGTAGCAATACACGCTAGGGAAAGAAGACGAAAATTCTCATTGGAAACAAATAAAGACATTTTATTACTCTTGCTGTTAGTTCAAATAATACAATTTAAGTTAAAGATAACGATTTAAGATTGGCGATATGAGATTTGTGATTTAAGATGTGAAAACATAAAAAATCGTTAATCAAGAATCAACAGTCAGAGATCACCATGTCTCGTAGCTCAGCTGGTTAGAGTATTACACTGATAATGTAGGGGTCGACAGTTCGAGTCTGTCCGAGACAACTATCAAACTTAAAAAAAAAAGAAGAATCTAGAGTTAGCAATTCACAACTCATTTGGATGTAAAGTAAAGTTACTGAAAACTGAATACTGAAGCACTGCCAACTGTATTGGGGGATTAGCTCAGCTGGCTAGAGCGCCTGCCTTGCACGCAGGAGGTCAACGGTTCGACTCCGTTATTCTCCACTATTCGAGTGGTCAGTCCACAGAAAAGAAGTGATCAGGTAACTGAATACTAAAAAGCTGAAAACTGAACACTAGAAAAAAGTTCATTGACATATTGAGATAAGAAAATAATAAAAAGTAGAAAGCATATTTACTTGTTTATCATTAGACAAGTAAAGAAACGGTCATTCTTAAATGAATGATTGGTACAATAAGCAAAATAAGGGCGTATGGGGGATGCCTTGGCTCTCAGAGGCGATGAAAGGCGTGATAAGCTGCGAAAAGCTACGGGGATTGGCACACACGATACGATCCGTAGATACCTGAATGGGGCAACCCACTATGTTGAAGACATAGTACACCGATAGGTGGGCAAACCCGCTGAACTGAAACATCTAAGTAGGCGGAGGAGAAGAAAACAAAAGTGATTCCGTAAGTAGTGGCGAGCGAACGCGGATTAGCCCAAACCAATGTTGTTACGGCAATGTTGGGGTTGTAGGACCACGACATTTTATGTACAAAGAATTAGAATCTACTGGAAAGTAGAGCCAAAGAAGGTGATAGCCCTGTATAAGTAATGAGTATAATAGATAGTGGTATCCTGAGTAGGGCGGGACACGAGAAATCCTGTCTGAATTTGGCGGGACCATCCGCTAAGGCTAAATACTCCTGAGAGACCGATAGTGAACCAGTACCGTGAGGGAAAGGTGAAAAGAACCGTGAATAACGGAGTGAAATAGATCCTGAAACCATACGCTTACAAGCGGTCGGAGCCCCTTCGTGGGGTGACGGCGTGCCTTTTGCATAATGAGCCTACGAGTTAACGTTGCTGGCAAGGATAAGTGGTTAAGCCACGGATCCGTAGCGAAAGCGAGTCTGAATAGGGCGCTTTAGTCAGTAGTGTTAGACGCGAAACCGTGTGATCTACCCATGGGCAGGTTGAAGCTGTGGTAACACATAGTGGAGGACCGAACCGGTTGACGTTGAAAAGTCTTCGGATGACCTGTGGGTAGGGGTGAAAGGCCAATCAAACTCGGAAATAGCTCGTACTCCCCGAAATGCATTTAGGTGCAGCGTTAGTTATAAAGTTATATAGAGGTAGAGCTACTGATTGGATGCGGGGGCTTCACCGCCTACCAATTCCTGACAAACTCCGAATGCTATATAATGTTCACTAACAGTGAGGGCTTGGGTGCTAAGGTCCAAGTCCGAGAGGGAAAGAACCCAGACCATCAGCTAAGGTCCCCAAATATATACTAAGTTGAAAGAACGAGGTTTGTCTGCCCAGACAGCTAGGATGTTGGCTTGGAAGCAGCCATTCATTTAAAGAGTGCGTAACAGCTCACTAGTCGAGCGGACGAGCATGGATAATAATCGGGCATAAGTATATTACCGAAGCTATGGATTACCTATTTATTT
>NZ_JADOVC010000061.1:0-3848 GCF_015751645.1 Flavobacterium sp. CG_9.1 | reverse complement strand
TTAGTTTTATCCGTTGTACAAGAAGCGGCATCCACATTCACTGTTACCGGAGCAGCACAAGTAATGGTTGGATTGATATTGTCAACTACAGTTACGATTTGAGTACAAGTAGCCGTATTTCCAGCATTGTCAGTTACAGTCCAAGTTACCGTTGTGTTTCCGATAGGGAAAACGCTAGGGGCATCGTTAGTTACGGATTTCACACCACAGTTATCAGCCGTTGTTGGTAATCCAAGAGTAATATTAGCTTTATCCGTTGTACAAGAAGCAGCATCTACATTTACGGTTACCGGAGCTGCACAAGTAATGGTTGGATTGATATTGTCGACCACCGTTACGATTTGAGTACAAGTAGCAATATTTCCAGCCTTGTCCGTTACGGTCCAAGTTACCGTTGTGTTTCCGATAGGGAATACACTAGGCGCATCATTAGTTACCGATTTCACGCCACAATTATCAGCAGTTGTAGGTAATCCAAGAGTTACATTAGCTTTATCCGTTGTACAAGAAGCGGCATCTACATTCACGGTTATCGAAGCTGCACAAGTAATAGTTGGCAGAATAGAATCGACCACCGTTACGATTTGAGTACAAGTAGCAATATTTCCAGCATTGTCCGTTACAGTCCAAGTAACCGTTGTATTTCCGATAGGGAAAACGCTAGGGGCATCATTGGTTACCGATTTCACGCCACAGTTGTCAGCAGTTGTAGGTAATCCAAGAGTAACATTAGTTTTATCCGTTGTACAAGATGCGGCATCTACATTTACGGTTACCGGAGCTGCACAAGTAATGGTTGGTAGAATAGAATCGACCACCGTTACGATTTGAGTACAAGTAGCAATATTTCCAGCCTTGTCCGTTACGGTCCAAGTTACCGTTGTGTTTCCGATAGGGAATACACTAGGCGCATCATTAGTTACCGATTTCACGCCACAATTATCAGCAGTTGTAGGTAATCCAAGAGTTACATTAGCTTTATCCGTTGTACAAGAAGCGGCATCTACATTCACGGTTATCGAAGCTGCACAAGTAATAGTTGGCAGAATAGAATCGACCACCGTTACGATTTGAGTACAAGTAGCAATATTTCCAGCATTGTCCGTTACAGTCCAAGTTACGGTTGTATTTCCGATAGGGAAAACGCTAGGGGCATCATTGGTTACCGATTTTACACCACAGTTGTCAGCAGTTGTAGGTAATCCAAGAGTAACATTAGTTTTATCCGTTGTACAAGATGCGGCATCTACATTTACGGTTACCGGAGCTGCACAAGTAATGGTTGGTAGAATAGAATCGACCACCGTTACGATTTGAGTACAAGTAGCAATATTTCCAGCATTGTCAGTTACGGTCCAAGTTATCGTTGTGTTTCCGATAGGGAATACACTAGGGGCATCATTAGTTACGGATTTCACACCACAATTATCAGCCGTAGTTGGCAGACCCAGAGTTACATTAGTTTTATCCGTTGTACAAGAAGCGGCATCCACATTCACAGTTACCGGAGCAGCACAAGTAATGGTTGGATTGATATTATCAACTACAGTTACGATTTGTGTACAAGTAGCCGTATTTCCAGCATTGTCAGTTACAGTCCAAGTTACGGTTGTATTTCCGATAGGGAAAACACTAGGCGCATCGTTAGTTACCGATTTCACGTTACAGTTATCAGCAGTTGTAGGTAATCCAAGAGTAACATTAGCTTTATCCGTTGTACAAGAAGCGGCATCCACATTTACGGTTACCGGAGCTGCACAAGTAATGGTTGGATTGATATTATCAACTACAGTTACGATTTGTGTACAAGTAGCCGTATTTCCAGCATTGTCCGTTACGGTCCAAGTTACCGTTGTGTTTCCGATAGGGAAAACACTAGGGGCATCATTAGTTACCGATTTCACGCCACAGTTGTCAGCAGTTGTAGGTAATCCAAGAGTAACATTAGCTTTATCCGTTGTACAAGAAGCGGCATCTACATTCACTGTTACCGGAGCAGCACAAGTAATGGTTGGATTGATATTGTCAACTACAGTTACAATTTGAGTACAAGTAGCAATATTTCCAGCATTGTCCGTTACAGTCCAAGTTACCGTTGTGTTTCCGATAGGGAAAATACTAGGGGCATCGTTAGTTACGGATTTCACACCACAGTTGTCAGCAGTTGTAGGTAATCCAAGAGTTACATTAGCTTTATCCGTTGTACAGGAAGCGGCATCTACATTCACAATTACTGGAGCTGCACAAGTAATGGTTGGATTGATATTGTCAACTACAGTTACGATTTGTGTACAAATAGCCGTATTTCCAGCATTGTCCGTTACGGTCCAAGTTACGGTTGTATTTCCGATAGGGAAAACACTAGGCGCATCGTTAGTTACCGATTTCACGTTACAGTTATCAGCAGTTGTAGGTAATCCAAGAGTAACATTAGCTTTATCCGTTGTACAAGAAGCGGCATCCACATTTACGGTTACCGGAGCTGCACAAGTAATGGTTGGATTGATATTATCAACTACAGTTACGATTTGTGTACAAGTAGCCGTATTTCCAGCATTGTCCGTTACGGTCCAAGTTACCGTTGTGTTTCCGATAGGGAATACACTAGGGGCATCATTAGTTACGGATTTCACACCACAATTATCAGCCGTAGTTGGCAGACCCAGAGTTACATTAGTTTTATCCGTTGTACAAGAAGCGGCATCTACATTCACTGTTATAGGAGCAGCACAAGTAATGGTTGGATTGATATTATCAACTACAGTTACGATTTGTGTACAAGTAGCCGTATTTCCAGCATTGTCAGTTACGGTCCAAGTTACGGTTGTATTTCCGATAGGGAAAACACTAGGGGCATCGTTAGTTACCGATTTCACACCACAGTTGTCAGCAGTTGTAGGTAATCCAAGAGTAACATTAGCTTTATCCGTTGTACAAGAAGCGGCATCCACATTCACAGTTACCGGAGCTGCACAAGTAATTGTTGGATTGATATTGTCTTTTACAATAACATTTTGAGTAGCTGTGACATTATTTCCTTTTTCGTCATTGAAAGTCCAATTAATAACGTAAACTCCTTGAGTTGTATATAATAATGGGTCTGTCGTTGTACCTACAATTGTACCTGCACATGCATCTGTAGTAGTAGGTGGTGTTACAGTAGCAGAACATTGACCAATTACATCAGCAAGAATTGGTTTTATTGGTTTTGTATTATCAATGATTACATTTTGATTTGATGTTATAATATTACCATTGCCATCATCAAAGGTCCAAACCACTACAGTAGTTCCTTGAGTTGTAATTGGGAACACTGTAGATGTAGTACCTGTTACGTTACCAGCACATTCATCTATAGCTTTTGGTGGAATTGCAGTTGCTGAACATTGTCCAGATACATCAGCAAGAATTGGTTTTATTGGTTTAGTAGTATCTTTTACAATTACTTTTTGAGTAGCAGTCGTTGTATTTCCATTTCCATCATTAAAAGTCCAAGTGATGGTGTAGGTTCCTTGAGTGGTATAAGTTAAAGGATCAGAAGTAGTTCCAACAATTGCATTTCCACTACAAACATCCGTAGTTGTTGGAACAGTAACAGTCGCAGCACATTCACCAGTTACATCTGCCAATACAGGTTTAACAGGCGCAACAGTATCTTTTACAATTACTTTTTGCGTAGCAGTGGTTGTATTTCCATTTCCATCATTAAAAGTCCAAGTGATGGTGTAGGTTCCTTGAGTGGTATAAGATAAAGGATCAGAAGTAGTTCCAACAATTGCATTTCCACTACAAACATCCGTAGTTGTTGGAACAGTAACAGTCGCAGCACATTCTCCGGTTACATCTGC
>NZ_JADOVC010000060.1:0-4978 GCF_015751645.1 Flavobacterium sp. CG_9.1 | reverse complement strand
GGTACGTTATTCCATCCAAACTGTAGGCTACTCCTGCTTGTGTTGTGATTGTAATACTTCCTGAAGGAATTCCACAAGTTGGTTGCACCACACTAACCGTGGTTGGTTCAACTGGAGGTGTTGGAATAGCATTGATCGTTATAGCAGTTGATGACGGAGTTACACAAGTGTTATCCAATGTATTTCGAACGTACAAAGTATAAGTATTTGGTGCCAATGCTGTAAATACATTCGAGCTCTGGTACGTTATTCCATCCAAACTGTAGGTTACTCCTGCTTGTGTGGTGATTGTAATACTTCCTGAAGGAATTCCACAAGTAGGTTGCACCACACTAGCCGTGGTTGGTTCAACTGGAGGTGTTGGAATAGCATTGATCGTTATAACAGTCGATGACGGAGTTACACAAGTGTTATCCAATGTACTTCGAACATATAAAGTATAAGTATTTGGTGTCAATGCTGTAAATACATTCGAGCTCTGATAGGTTAATCCATCCAAACTGTAGGCTACTCCTGCTTGTGTGGTGATTGTAATACTTCCTGAAGGAGTTCCACAAGTAGGTTGCCCCAAACTAGCCGTGGTTGGTTCAACTGGAGGTGTTGGAATAGCATTGATCGTTATAACAGTCGATGACGGAGTTACACAAGTGTTATCCAATGTACTTCGAACATATAAAGTATAAGTATTTGGTGTCAATGCTGTAAACACATTCGAGCTCTGATAGGTTAATCCATCCAAACTGTAGGCTACTCCTGCTTGTGTTGTAATTGTAATACTTCCGGACGGAGTTCCACAAGTAGGTTGCGCCACACTAGCCGTGGTTGGTTCAACTGGAGGTGTTGGAATAGCATTGATCGTTATAGCAGACGATGACGGAGTTACACAAGTGTTATCCGACGTATTTCTTACGTATATAGTATAAGTATTTGGAGCTAATGCTGTAAATACATTCGAGCTCTGATACGTTATTCCATCCAAACTGTAGGCTACTCCTGCTTGTGTTGTGATTGTAATACTTCCTGAAGGAATTCCACAAGTAGGTTGCACCACACTAGCCGTGGTTGGTTCAACTGGAGGTGTTGGAATAGCATTGATCGTTATAGCAGTTGATGACGGAGTTACACAAGTGTTATCCGCTGTATTTCGTACGTATAAAGTATATGTATTTGGTGCCAATGCTGTAAATACATTCGAGCTCTGGTACGTTATTCCATCCAAACTGTAGGCTACTCCTGTTTGTGTTGTGATTGTAATACTTCCTGAAGGAATTCCACAAGTAGGTTGTACCACACTAACGGCGGTTGGTTCAACTGGAGGTGTTGGAATAGCATTGATCGTTATAACAGTCGATGACGGAGTTACACAAGTGTTATCCGCTGTATTTCTTACGTACAAAGTATAAGTATTTGGTGCTAATGCTGTAAATACATTCGAGCTCTGGTACGATATTCCATCCAAACTGTAGGCTACTCCTGTTTGTGTTGTGATTGTAATACTTCCTGATGGAGTTCCACAAGTAGGTTGCACCACACTAGCCGTGGGTTCAACTGGAGGTGTTGGAATAGCATTGATCGTTGTAGTAGTCGATGATGGAGTTACACAAGTGTTATCCAATGTATTTCGTAGGTATAAAGTATAAGTATTTGGTGCCAATGCTGTAAATACATTCGAGCTCTGATACGTTATTCCATCCAAACTGTAGGCTGCTCCTTCTTGTGTTGTGATTGTGATACTTCCGGACGGAGTTCCACAAGTAGGTTGCACCACACCAACCGTGGTTGGTTCAACTGGAGGTGTTGGAATAGCATTGATAGTAATTGACTCTGATGCGACAGATGAACAATTATTTATGCCAGTAACAGTAAAAGTATAAATTCCTGATGATGGTAGGTTACTAAATTCATAACTACTACCAGATCCAGAAATTGGGGCACCCAGAGATGGCGTGATAACCCATGTACCTACTGAAGGCAAGCCATTTAGTACGATACTGCCGTAGGTCCTCTCGCAAGTCGGTTGCGTAACCAATCCAATGACAGGAGGAGCGGTGAAATTGAATTGTACTGAAATATCTTCAGAAGATGGAACACATTGTCCGTTTGAAATCGTCCATGTAAACACATAAGTACCAAGAACATCTACATTAGCTGTTGAAGATGCATTACTACTATCACTAAAGTTAACGCTACCAGGTCCTGATTTTTTAGTCCAAGATCCTGTACCAACTGACGGTGTATTGCCACCCAAAGGATCACTTGTAAAACTACATTTAGACTGACTCTCTCCAACAGTAGCTAATGTTGGACTCTCAACAAAACTCATTACAATATTTGCCTCTGAATAACATGGTGTTAATGCCGCTGAAGCAACTACAACTGGATTTGGATCTTTAAGATTGTAATCTACTGCTGCATTTCCGAAATCTAAACTACTCGCTTTTTCAGGACTTAGAAAAGAATTGGTAACAGAATAATTTGTTTCATCTTGATCTGCTAAAGTCATAGCAAAAAATTTAATATCCCCCGTTGTATAACCAATAAGAGACTTTAAAACTTCAACTTCAAATCCTAGACTGTAATCGGTAATCCCAACATTATTTTTATTTATCCCCATTACTGAAGATGGACTTCCTGAAGCAACAACACCTATATTAGTCTTAATAGAATTTCCAGTTCTTAGTTCAATAATATCCGCACTATAATTATTTCCTCCTACGTCTGTTCCAATAGCTAAGCAATAATCTGCCTGGAAATAAGAGTCAAACGTGCTTGGATTGTTATTAAAAAAATTAAATGCATTCACTAAAGGAAACCCACCATTTTCATCACCATAATTTGAAACATTAAACCCTCCTACTTTTGTATCCAAAAACAATAAAATTTTTCTACCACTTAGAACTTTACCAAGTACTCCGAAAGTTAATTTATCCTCTGTCGGGCTTATTTTTATAGAATTTATGTATGCTGAAGTGGCGTTAGATGATAAAGGAGCAGAAAGAAAATTATCTTCAAGTGCTCCAGTGCCCCATGCTTTCTCGGTAACATTACCATCAAAACTCACTGCATATCTAGTTCGAACTCTAACAACCTGACCATCTGTTAAAGTATTTGAGACAAATGTTTTACTTAATGACATACTTTGTTTCACGACTCCATCGACTGAAAATTCAAATAAATCTGCACCGCCAGTGGCAGCAAATGTGGTAGAAGTACCCAAACAGAATGGAGAGGAAATAGAAGTTGACGGAGAAACAGATAATGTCACTGCAGGCGGAACGACATATATAGAAGCAACCACAGGTACACGGAAACTAACATCAGAACCTAATCGGCTCTGTACGTAATAAGTTTTAGTAGAACTTATACTTGGACTGTAAATATTTCCCGTGTATATCGGTATAACTGATGACTATGAAGCAAACCATTCAATCGTTTCATTACCATTTGCTCCAAAAGCATAGACATTGACTTGAATTGGAGTAATACCGTCTCCACACGAACTCCCAGCAGTCGAAAGTGGGTAAGGCAAAACAGCCAAAATCGCCGAATTCCGAACTACTTTGGACTTCTTTTTTTGTTTTTTAATTGAATCTGTAGCTATTAATTTAGAATAGAGCTTAAAATTGATATCATTTAAATTTACAAGATTGTCTAAATTTTTTGAACTTAGCGAAAAACTAAGAAAAAAAAGAAATAATAAAAATAAAAGTATTTTTTTTTTCATACAGTCGATGTTGTAATTATTTTGAAAATTTAATCATTAAAAGTAAATTTTTATTTTCATTGAGCAAATTGAATTTTAATATAAATTTAACAAAATACAAACAATAATTTTAAATACTTACAAATCACACATTTACAATATATTATATTTGAAAAAGAAATCCATAGAAGCATTCTACTAACAACACAAATAACTAAATCATATCTTAAGTCTTAAACTACTGAAAAAAAATCAATAAGTCCTATCTGTATTTTTAAAGTCATATAAACTTTAAGATTAAAACCGTAATCTTCGAAAAAATTACTTAGCCGAAATTAATTTTTAATATTTAAAAAGGACTCTTTACAAAAAAGGAGCTGCAGCATTTCGTTTGTCTTTAGAAGAGATTATTTCAAATCCTAAACAACACCGTTCCATTAAGTTAATTTCAAAAAGGAATAGTTGTTGACTTAAAATTCAAAATTTTCCACATCGAGCGCACCAGACACAACTTCACAATAGTTTCAGAATAAGGCTTAATGAGAATGAGGTACGAGTATTTTTTGTCTGGAAAGCATGCGGTAGGAATTCGGTAGATAACGTACATCGAATAACAGCTCAACTTATGTCTTTTATGAAAATTATGAAACAGATTTTAACTTATTAATTCTAATATCATTACTCCTATTTATCGCTTTCTGGGAAGAACTTTAGAAAATCAAAAGGGCGACTTTTTGAGAGGTTTAAAAAGATGCAATTTAAAGTTTGACGCTAAACGCTGGCTGCAGTTAGCGAATCATTCAGCTCTAACAATACAATAGATAAAATTGGCATTCCACCTCAAACTTTATACTATTCTAAAACATTTTGAAAAAAGAGATTAAGCAGAAGTTCCGCAGAATCATTTAATGCTAAAAATCAAGGATTTACAAATCAATTCATAATAGCAAAAAAACAAGATTTCGTTTTGTTAAGGACAACTCCACTATTGCCTTATGCCCAAGTATTGTTCTTGATCCGATTTCTTTCTATTCCGATTATCTAATATTTTCGCTTAATCCCCAACTTTTGCACCTAATCTCTAATTTTTGCTACTCCACAGGTTTTCGTTATGATCCGTTTTCGTTATAATCCCTGATCCGTTTTAGACTTGAACCGTTTTAGACTTGATTCACCATGCATAGCTATAAAACAAAAAACCCTTCATCTATTGATGAAGGGTTTTAAAAGAAAGGCGACGACATACTCTCCCACATAACTGCAGTACCATCTGCG
>NZ_JADOVC010000059.1:0-5504 GCF_015751645.1 Flavobacterium sp. CG_9.1 | reverse complement strand
GCTTCTGATCTAAAGTCCATTTCTTGTATTTCATGTTTCAAATATATAAGTTTGAAATTTAAAATAACACTCCGAACTTATCGGGGGCTAAAATACTTTTCAAGTATTTCTTGTTGATAATGAAACGGTTTTATATCAAAGAAATTAATATTTGGAGTATAATCTTTTGAAAATTTTCCGTCTTTTAATGCTTTAACTAATTTTTCCGAATCCTTATTTTTATCAAATAATTCAAATTCTGAATTTTGCCAATATGCTTCAAATGTTTTTCTGAATTTATCAATTATGTGACTAACTTCCTTTGTGGTAATTTTTAAATTCCACTCTAAACCATCTGTCAAAGCAGATCGAGAAAAATTAGACGAACCAATATAACCAGTATGAAAACCTGTGTTTCTCTCAAATAAATAAGCTTTTGCGTGCAATCTTTCATTTCCTGTGTTGTATGAAATTTTAACTTCTGTATTTTCTAATGATGCTAAAAGTTCAACAGCTTTTGCATCGGTAGCCCCAACATATGTTGTTGTTATTACTCTAAGCTTTCCGCCTCTACTTGTAAATTCTCTAAGTTCTTTTTCTAGTATTCTAATTCCTTTCCATTTTATAAATGAAACTAATAAATCTATTCTATCAGATGACAAAATTTCTTTTCTCAACTCACTTTCAAGCGTAGTACCTGAATTTCCGCCAGTAAAAAGTTCACTATGAATTAACCTTGTGTAAGGTGTGATTTCTTTGAGATGCAAATCTAAATCTGTAAAATGTGCATCTATTTTAGTAAAAACTGCGTTTAATATTTTACCTTCCGTTTCAATTAAGTCATCTTTAAACTCCTCTTTCTTTAATTCATCTTTTAGAAATAAAATGATTTTGTTAGCGATTTCGATTTGGTTTTCCAAAATATTATCGCCTTTTATCAAAGTAAAAGCATGTCGAATTGTTTTTCCAATATGTGCAGATAATAACTGTGCAGCTTCCGCTTTATCAATTGATGTAGTTTTAACTTGAAAAGTGTTTTTATCTAATTCACTCAACTTATTACTTATTAGTTTAGTTACTAACTCTTCATATAATCCTTGATTCATATTTCTAACTTTAATAATTCTTCAACAATAGGTTTATCTGCCTCAGCCCAATCTAAATTCCTTAATTCAGATTTATTTAATAATTTGTACTCTTTATGTTCAGTAAGTTTTATTTCACCTGAAACAAAATTTGCTAGAAATGGGATTAATTTAATTTGAAATGTTCCGTAATCATAAATACTACTTGATAGTTTCTCTAAAACTTCAATATCAATATTTATTTCTTCCTTTATTTCTCTTTTGATACAATCAACTTCTGTCTCATTATTTTCTAATTTTCCTCCAGGGAATTCCCATTTCAATGGTAATTTCATGGTTTCACTTCTTTGTGTAACTAGAATTTTTTGATCAAAAAAAATGATGGCACAGGTTACATTAATAGTTGATTTTTCTAGCATAGTTCACGTTGTATTGATTTTCAATATTACAAAATCCAATCCTCACTACTATAAGGAAACCGATAAATTAGGAAATTTAACATAAAAAAAGCGGAAACACTACCTTTCCACTTTTTCATCAAACCGTATATTTTTACTTCTTTTTGAGCTCTTGTTTAAAAAACGCAATGGTACGTTCCCACGATAAAGTTGCTGCTTTTTCATCATAGCGCGGTGTGGTGTTGTTGTGAAAACCATGATTTACCCCTTCATAGAAATAAGCGGTGTGTTCCACTTTGTTCTTTTTAAGGATGGCTTCATAAGCGGGCCAACCTTCATTGACACGCGTGTCTAAACTCGCGTACTGAGATAGAATCGGGGTTTTTATAAGTACGGCTTCGGTTGCTGTGGGTTGACCACCGTAATAGGGAACGGCAGCGCCCAAAGTCGGGATTTTAACCGCCATCATATTGGCAATCCAACCTCCAAAACAAAATCCTACCACGCCTATGTGACCGTTACAATCTTTATGGGATTTTAGGTAATCGTAAGCCGCAATGAAATCTTCGAGCATTTCTTCTCGGGTACGTTTCTTTTGTAATTCTCGTCCAGCATCATCATTTCCAGGATAACCACCTAATGGTGACAAGGCATCTGGTGCCAAAGTGATAAATCCTTCTACGGCTGCTCTGCGTCCTACATCTTCAATATAGGGATTCAATCCTCGGTTTTCATGCACAACAATGATTCCCGGTAATTTCTTCTTGGCTCCTGTAGGTTGGGATAAAAGTCCTTTGATTGTTCCGCCACCTTGGGGAGAATCATAGGTGATGAATTCTGATTTTATTCTTGGATCTTCGGGTTTTATGAGCACGGCATCCGCATAATTGGGCGTCATAAAACTCAATAGCGAAGGCAGTGTGAGTGTGCCTACAGCAAATAGAGATAGTTTTTCGACAAAGCTACGGCGGTCAATCTTATTGTGTGCATAATCATCGTACAAGTCAAATACTTCTTGACTGATGTCTTCTTTGGTTATTTTTTTCATAGTGCTAGTTTTATATAAAGGGATGCTTTTGTTTCAATCAATAGAAAACGGATATGGCCGCAAGGTCTTTTCTTTGTATGTCCGGAACCCAGCATTCCTCTGCAGGGTAACCAACAGGAATCAGTAAAAAAGGTTTTTCATTGATGGGCCTTTTTAGCGTTTTGGTCAAGAAATTCATTGGGCTAGGCGTGTGGGTCAACGAGACTAAACCCGCGTTATGAATGGCGGATAATAAAAAACCAACAGCAATACCCACGCTTTCCTGAACATAATAGTTGGTTTTCTTGTTGCCATCAGCATCCAATTCATAGCTGCGTTTAAAAACGACGATGAGGTAAGGAGCAGTTTCTAAAAAGGGTTTGTGCCAATCAGTACCTAAGGGTTTTAGGTCTTCCAGCCAGTCACTTGACATGCGAGATTCATAGCTTAGCAGTTCTTCCTGCTCCGCAGCGATACGGATTTGTTTTTTAATTTCGGGATTTTCAATCACACAAAAAGTCCAAGGTTGCTTGTGTGCGCCAGAAGGAGCAGTTGAAGCCGTTTTTATCAGGTTTTCAATTACTGCCTTGGGAACAGCTTTATCCGAAAATTCTCTTACGGAACGCCTGCTGTCCATATCTTCATAAAAAGAAGCGGAGCGCTCTAGCATTTCTGTTTCGGAAAGTAGGGGTTTGCGGTACCGTAAATAGGGGTACTCTTCTATTATTTTTATATCAGGCATTTTGAATGTTTTTTCTACTATCCAAATATAAAAAAAAATGAGCCTAAAATAGTAGATTAACTGCTTAGGTAGCTCTTTATTTTAGTAGTAAAACGAAATACCGCTGTGAATTTTAGTTCTGGTATAATTCGTATTCAATTATCTTTCTTGTGCTTGTTGAATTTTTTATCCAGATAGCCAATGGAGGAGCGACTTCAATGCATTTTTCCGCTTTTAGAGTAGCTGGCTTTTGCCAAAAATTACATTAATTTCTATTGCGAAATACATTCGAAATCAGCTATTTTATTGATCACTATTTTGTTCCTAATAAATAGTGGGATAGACAAGGTGCTCAAGATTAGTTTGGGTTTTCTGCGGCGACAAACTAACGGTCGTACGATGAAATAATTTTTGGGATGCTTATTAAATTTATCTAATTTTACTTCGAAGAAAAGACTTAAAAACATGGCATTGTTAGAAAGAATAAACCTAAAAGCAAAAGCGGATCAAAGCACAGGATTTGGCACAAATGCAAATAGTTACGGTGGTCGGTTTATCAATAAAAATGGAAGTGCTAACGTTGAAAGGCGAGGAATGCATGTTTTGCATCGCATAAGCTGGTACCATACAATGATTGACATGGCAGTTTGGAAATTTATGTTGATTATTATTGCTTTCTACATTGGGATCAACTTTGTTTTTGCCACTATTTATTATGTAATTGGGGTAGTGCATTTAGACGGAATCGCAAGTACCGACAGTGAATGGGTAAAATTTGGGCAGGCTTACTTTTTTAGTGCCCAAACGTTTACCACAGTAGGTTATGGTCATATCAGTCCCAATGGTTTTTTGACAAGTGCACTTTCGGCTGCCGAGGCTTTGATTGGTTTATTAAGTTTTGCTATTGCCACGGGATTATTCTTTGGAAGATTCAGTAAGCCTACAGCTTTTTTGAAATTTTCACAAAATGCGGTCATTGCGCCTTATGGAGCTATTTCGGGATTGATGATACGAGTAACTCCGTTTAAAAATACCAATTTCACCGATGCTGAGGCGAAGATAACGTTAGGAATGAGCATTGAAGAAAACGGAAAAATGGTCAATAAATTCTATTCGTTGGAATTAGAATTGGAAAAAATAAATTCGCTGTCCCTGAGTTGGACCTTGGTACATCCCATTACCGAGAACAGTCCGTTGTACCAATTTACAAAAGACGATTTTGCCAATACCCAAGGTGAAATTCTAGTTTTTGTAAAAACCTTTGATGATATGTTTAGCAATACCGTTGCTATTCGTACTTCCTATACTTTTGAGGAAGTGATTTATGGCGCTGCGTTTGAACCAATGTACACCAGAAGTGTAGATAATTCCAAAACTATTTTGTATTTGGACCGGTTGAACTCATTCAAGGATGCCTCTTTGGATAGATAGTTTTAAGGTCTTTTAGTAGTGTTAACAAAAAACATCTTCCATTCGTTTAATACATGTGAATAAATAATAAACAATATAAAATGTTTTTAGTACAAAGAATCTTGATAATCTTTTAGGCATAAAAGCACCTACCATATGCATTTGGGAAAAAAGGTATACCGTATTTCAGCCCATGCGTCCTGGTACCAATAATAGTCTATAAGATTTAGCAATTTTGCAAAAGCTTTTGAGTAGTATCTTGCTTCATGATTACGGATATAAAACATCTAAAATTTATCCTATCCAGAAGAAGAAATACCAATAATGGTGAAGAAATCGTCTCTTCAATTAGCGCAATGAATCATGCAATCGCTGCTTTTAAAACGACGATGAGGTAAGGAGAGGTTTCTAAAAAGGGTTTGTGCCAATCGGTCCCTAAGGGTTGTAGGTCTTCGAACGCGTCACTTCAAATTCGAGATTCATAGCTTTGAAGTTCTTCCTGCTCCGCAGCGCTCCGAATTTGTTTTTTAATTTCAGGATTTTCAATCACAAAAAAAGTCCAAGGTTGTTTGTGCGCTCCAGAAGGAGCGGTTGAAGTCGTTTTTACCAGGTTTTCAATTACTGCTTTAGGAACTGATCGGTCTGAAAACTCCCTTACATAAAGCCTACTGTCCATTATTTCATATAAAGAAAGGGAACGTTCTATCATCTCTGGCTCAGAAAGAACGGTTTTGTTTTAACTGATATAAGGAGAGTTGTCAATTATTTTTTTATCAGCCATTTAGAATGTTTTTTTCATATGTGTTTTGTTTGTTGTTTTTTAAAAAAAAGGCAATAATTAGTTAATGAAAGTCTAATTTCATTACTTGTAAATTGATGTTTAA
>NZ_JADOVC010000058.1:0-5744 GCF_015751645.1 Flavobacterium sp. CG_9.1 | reverse complement strand
CTTCTTGTTCTTGACATAATTCTGCTAATTTAAGGTTTTTAATCCTATCTTAATTTAAAGCAAAAAATTGTACGTTTTTTGGGGAGCAGCATATTAAATACTAATAATTAAATTATTATATTTCATAAAACAACTTTTATAGATTTAAATTTCTAGAAATATAGTGTTTCTGTATGGTTATTTATGAATATAAATGACTATGCGGCATTAATAATGTTAAAATTACCCGTCCCGAAAATATGAAGAAGAAATGGAATGTTAGGTATAGTGATAACAACCTTTAACAAAAAAGGCAGTTTTTAAGTAAAGTATGTTAAAATGTTCATCTTATAAAGGCTAAATCACTACTGTAAACAATACACAAAACTCATATATAAATACTTGGAGAAATTGTGAAAGATTGGGCTATAATACTATTCTGATTGTATATAAAAAATCCCGATTACATTGAAGTAGGGAAGTTGAATAAATGCAATAATTTTTTTTTTAAACAAATTTGTTAGTTCCCTAATTCCAATTGATTCTTTCCTAAATCATAATAATTAGCTTTATTATATACCAGTTCAGGGTGATTTCCTTGTTCTACAATTTACCGTCTTTAAGGACTACAATGTTGTCAGCATTTTTTACGGTACTTAAACGATGCGCAATAGTAACAACTGTTTTTCCTTTAAAAAATTCTTGAAGATTATCATGTATAATTTTTTCATTCTCAGCATCAAGAGCTGATGTAGCTTCATCAAAAAAAATATAATGTGGGTTTTTATAAACGGCACGAGCAATTAAAATTCTTTGTTTTTGACCACCAGAAATACCATTTCCAGATGCTCCAATTTTGGTGTTAAAATGATGCGGTAATGTTCTTATTTAATTTTGTGCAATAATTATATAAAGGTCTCTTGCCTTGATCTAGAAGCTATAATATTTGATTTTTAGTTTGTTAAAAACACAAATTTATAATTTTTAAAAAACGTAACCTTTTTATGAATTTTGATATAGTCGCCTTATTCTGGCAATTAAAAATAATAATGAAATAATTAAACCGATGGATAAACCTAACCAAATCCCTTTAATTCCTATAATCTTGGATAATATAATTGATAATGGAATTGCAATTATATTATAAGAAAAAAATGCAATAAAAAAAGGCTTTAAAGTATCCTTGACTCCTTTTAGTGTCCCTAAAGCTATTGTTTCAAGGCTATCTATTAATTGGAATAATGATAAAAACACAAATGTATTTGCAACTGTAAAAATTACTGAATTATCATTTATATAAATAGTAGGTATTTTATTTTTTAAAATTTGAAAAACTATTGTAAAGATAACCGAACAAAATAAGGATAAAATAAAAAATGATTGTAACGATTTTTTAAATAGGATACTGTTTTTTTGTGCTAATAGTTTACTTGATTGTATGGCTGATGCTGTTCCTAAACTGAAAGGGATGGAAAACATAAGTGCTGAAATACTTAAAATTATTTGATTTGATGCTTGAGCTGTTGTACTTAATTTTCCTGATAAAATAACACTTGAAGTTAAAAGTGTTATTTTAAAAAAGACTTGAAAACTAGAGAAAGAACCTAAACTTATAATTTGTTTTGCAGAACTGAATTTAAATTTATGGTTTATTAAATTTTTGAAGAAAATCTTTGTTTCATTATTTTTTAATATGCAAATTAATAATACGAAGAATAGAAAGCATCTTGATATTAATGTGCCTATTGCTGAACCCAATAAGCCAAGTTTAGGCAAACCAAATTTGCCAAAAATAAGACAATAATTAAGAGAAACATTTAAAATAAGAGAAGCCAAAATGCAATACATTGCAATTTTTGGTTTGCTTACGCCATCTGAAAATTGTTTGAGTATTTGAAATAAAAATGCGGGAATAAATGAGTATAATAGAATTGAGAAATAAGGCTTTGCTGTTTTTACAACCTGTTCTGATTGACCAAAGTTGGAAAGGTTGAATAATAATATTTTGAGTATTACAAATAATATAATACCCAAAACTGTGTAAACGACAAAACCGTGAAAAAGTATGTTTTTAGTTTCTTTAATTTTACCAATGCAATACATTTCTGAAATGAGAGGTGTAAACATCATGGTAAATCCAATATTTAGAGCAAAAGCTAAAAATATAAGATTATTGCTTAATGAAAAGGCAGAAAGAGGCGAAGCCCCTAATCTGCCTATCATTATGTTATCAATAAAACTAATAAATGTGAAAGCTAATTGCCCTAAAAATATTGGAAATGCAAGTTTTATGTTTTGTTTTAAAAGTGGAATCATAAATTTTTTTATAAGATATCCGTTTTAATGATTTCCCCTTTTTTAATGATTTTATTACTTCCTATTCTTAAATAATCTCCAATAATTGCTTTATCTTCTATTACTGTATTTGTCCCAATAATACATGATTTACCTACTCTAACATTATCACCTATTTTTACATAGCTATCAATTAAAGATTTCCCTAAAACAACAGAATTATTTCCAATAGTAACATTATTATTTAAAGTTACAAATGAGTCAATTTTGCAATCATTTCCAGTTTTTACACCACAAGCAACAGAACAAAATGCACCTACAATGTTATTATTACCAATGTGAATTTTTTCAAGGACTAATCTACCTGAACGAATTATATGACCGCTTAATATTGTATTAATTCCAATGAACGTAAATTTACCAACATGAACCCTATCAGGATCTAAGATTCGAACATCATTTGCTAAAATAATGAAACTCTTATTAGGCATTCCAATTATTGAATAAAAGATATACCTAACGGGTTTTATTCTAATGACTAAATTGTTTAAAAAACTAGAAGTTACAACAGTTTCATGGATAAGGTCTTTAAATAACCATATATAATAGTTTTTTGTAAAAAAATTATGTTTACCATTAGGAACATTTGGAAGTAATTTAAATATTATGGCTATTAGTAATAGCGTTAATACAGGAAATAATATTAAAGATAAAGAAATAGAAATAAAAAAATGCAGATTTGATAAATATTTTTGACAAATAATAGATATTACAAACGGGCTGAAAGCAATAATAAAAATGATTGGTTTTATTATTGTTAACGATAACTGAACTAATAACTCTGTGAATATGAATTCTTTTTTCATTTAAATTTTATTGTTTAAAAAATGATATATACCATTTTCTTCATTTGATTTAGTTACATACTTAGAAACCTTTTTAATTTCAGAATGAGCATTTTCCATTGCTACTCCAATACCAGAGTTTTTGATTAGTTCATAATCGTTTAAATCATCCCCAAATGACAACACATTTTCTAAAGAGAAATCTAAACCATTTATCAATTCTAAAACACCTAATAATTTTGAAGACATTTTGGGCATTATTTGAATATACTTATTGTTATCTGTAATTAAAAGTTTTGAATTTATTGGTAAGAATGTTTTTAAAGTCTCTAAACATATTTTTTCTTTTCCTTCATCTATTATTAAAAATTTAGTAACGTCCTTTTTTTCAAGATCTTTTTTACTTATTTGTTGAGCAAAATACTGTGAACATTTGTCAAAACTCTCAAAACTTGAAAAAATTTCATTGTTTGACTCTATCGAAAAAAAGGTGTTTTTATATAATGTTGTAAATGATTTAGATAAGTTTTTGACATTATTTGACTCAATTAAATTTTCAAATATTTTGATTCCTGATTTTATACAAAAACCTCCATTTGAAAGTATCCAATAATCATCATAAAACTCTTCGTATAAGTTTTTAGGCAATAACTTCAGAGGTCTTGAAGTGTTAAACACGATTATTATATCCTTCTTTTTTTGAAATCTGATTGCTTGGATGCACTTATCGCTAATGGAAAAATCATTTTTAAGAAGAGTCCCGTCTAAATCAATAGAAATTAGTTTGATATTATGCATTGCTCTAAAGGTGTAGTTATTTTTAATATTTTTTCGTGAATTTCGGTCAATGCATAATAAGTATTAATCATACTTTTTAGATTTGTTTCAAAAGGGATGTTTTCCAAATATGATTTCAGAAAATTTGTTACTTCATTACTGTAGCCCGCAGAACTATAGCCTGATTTTAATGGGCTTTTATGGCTTATTATATTACATTTATTCGGGTTAATATTAAATGGCAAGTCAATATTTTTAGTTGTAACTTCAGCTTTAGACAAGTCGTCTACATTAATAATATTCCCGTTTTCGCTAGTTATTTCAATTTGATGTCTAAATCTCGGATAAAACGAACCGCTTTTTATATGTCCCACAATTCCATTTTCAAATTCAATAACAACACTTAAGAAAAAGGGCTGAATGTTCTTTGAACAAAAGACATTTATTTTACTGAATTTGCCCCCCATTCGTAATAGATAATCAAGCGGGTGTATTAATTGAGCTAATAAAAAGGATTCTATGATTGAATCAAAATTCCAAAATGGCTCAATAGGTTTGCTTGATAGATGCTCAATTGTAATAGACGATAGTTTACCAAAGTCTTTGTCATTTATTAATTCAATTATTGAATTATGTGAATCTGAATAGCTAAAATTCATGCCGACTCCAATAAGGATGTTTTGGCTATTCAGTTCTAGAATGTTTTTAAGTTCTAGAATATTTCTTACAGGAGGTTTTTCGACAAAAACAGCAATCTTGTTTTCGATACATAATTTAATCACATTGTAATGAACTTCAGGAGTAGAGGCTACAAAAATGATATCAAAAGATTCCTTAATTATCATTTTTGCGTAATCAGAGTATAAATTTTCAACATGTAATTTCTCTCCCATTTCTTTCAGAACGAGTTCGCTTATATCACATAAGGAGATTATTTCACACTTATTTGTTAATAAAATTGATGGCAATAAATTGTCTAGCATTTGTTCACCAAGACCAATTAAGCCGACTCTAACTTTTTTATTCTTTTTGTTCATATAATATTTTTTCGTTGTTATTAAATTTTGTTATTAGTTCGTTAATTATAATTTTTGTTCCCTCGAATAGATTTAAGTTTATGGATTCATTTAAATTTATCCACATTATATCTTTAGTTTCTTTAGTATTGAAAACAAATTCAGTTTCATGAACAAAAGACAAGTATGCAAAATCTAAATGATAATGTGCGTTTTCTTTATTAGAAGCAGGGATTAATTGTTGATAAAAAAATTCCGGTGGTAAAAGCCATTCTGAATCTTCAACTTTTTTTTCTTTGTGAAGAAAAGAAAAAAGTTTTATATTTAATCCTGTCTCTTCTTTAGCCTCTCTAATCACCCCTTCTATCTGATTTTCAAAGGATTCGATATGACCGCCAGGAACCATCCAACGATTAAATTTTTTATGATTAATAAGTAGAATTTTTAAATCATTTTCATATTTATTAATGATAAATACACTAGTTGTGAATTGTTTAAGCATAGTATTTTTTTATTACATCAATCATAGTATCTAGATCCATTATGTCTAACCCCTCATGTGTAGGTAAAGTAAATATTTGATCAATCAACTTTTCAGAATTATAGCAATCTTTATTTGTATTAGAAACAATTGGAAGATTATATAATGGGCAATATTTGTATCTTAATGGGTCTGAAATTATGTTCTGTTGCATCAATAGATTTTCTATTTCATTTTTATCATTCTCGGGAACTAGTTATTTTAGCCCCCGATAAGTTCGGAGTGTTATTTTAAATTTCAAACTTATATATTTGAAACATGAAATACAAGAAATGGACTTTAGATCAGAAG
>NZ_JADOVC010000057.1:0-5838 GCF_015751645.1 Flavobacterium sp. CG_9.1 | reverse complement strand
AACATAAATTCATTTTTGTCCATGTCTAAATTGTTTAGAACAAAACTACTACCTTAGGTTAATCTAAAAAATATGGGGTTCGTCGGGCGGATACGTTTTTTCAGGCTTTTAATTAATCTTTTTAAAGTGTCAGAAAAAATCAGACCTTCAGACCTTCAGTAACAAAAAAGCAATTGATTTTTTACACTAATAGAATTTTACTTCAATCCACAATTTACGGATAAAAAAACAACTTGTAGGATTGTATCAGACTATAATTCACGAATAGGAACCAGCAGCTCAACAGTGGTTTAACACTACTAATTTTGCAACTTTAAATGGGCACGGATGGGAAATTGCAAATAGGATAAAAATTGCAAACCCATTATGATAATTCTCTTATATGTAACCAATAAAAACCATATAGTATGAAAATTGCAATCCTTATTATTCGATCTTTATTAGGAATCTTATTCCTTTATACCTCCGTTAGTTTTTTTCTGCACCTTGCACCTGAAGCCGAAACTACTGGTAATTTTAAAGCTTTTAATGTTGGTTTAATGGCATCTACTTATTTAATTCCTTTGGCTAAATCTTTAGAGTTCCTATGCGGACTCTCTTTTATAACCGGTCGCTATGTAACCCTCGCGAACCTTATCATTTTGCCAGTCACATTAAATATCTTGCTGATTAATTTTTTTTTAACTCCAGAAAATCTACCAGTCGCCTTATTTGTGTTTTTTGGTAATATCTTTTTAATAATTAGTCATTGGTCAAATTACAAAGGTTTATTTGTAGCAAAATAATTTGGCATTAAAAGTGAAATTTACATTCAAGTCAAAGCCTTGCTTTGTTGGAATGTCTATTTTCAGGGGTACATATTTTAACGTTTTAAACAATTTCAAATTAGCAATAACCACATGTTTAAAACGCACTAGTTAGTGCTACATTTAGAATTGAATTA
Source organism: Flavobacterium sp. CG_9.1 (assembly GCF_015751645.1). Classification (NCBI taxonomy): domain Bacteria; kingdom Pseudomonadati; phylum Bacteroidota; class Flavobacteriia; order Flavobacteriales; family Flavobacteriaceae; genus Flavobacterium; species Flavobacterium sp. CG_9.1. The sequence goes on along the minus strand of NZ_JADOVC010000057.1, from coordinate 4,895 downwards.
AATGAAGTAGAGCATTTTGCCTGTCATAGCTAACAAAAAAATAGTAATAATGGGACTCCATTTTAAAAGCTAGAATCTTTATCTTGGATTTATAGGTTATCGATAACCTCTTTCATTAATTGTATGCTTTTCAATTTATCATCGTGATTGAAAATGGGAGTGGTAATCATCAATTCATCAATTTGCGTGTAGTCTATAAACTGTCTTAATTCGATTTCTACTTTCTTTTTGCTTCCAATAAAGGAACAAGATGTCATTTGGTTCACATGAAAGTGTTCTTCTTCCGTCATAATTCCATCCAAAGAATCTACTGGCGGCTGCAATGGTTTTCTATCATTCCGAATCAAGTTCAGAAACATTTGGGTCAAGCTAGTGGATAACCTTTGAGCTTCTTCATCTGTGTCAGCTACAATTGCATTGGCGCAGGCCATCATTTTGGGTTTGTCTAAATATTTTGAAGCTTGAAAATTTTCACGATAAAATTGAAACGCTTGCACCATTTGTTTGGGGGCAAAATGTCCAGCAAAAGCGTATGGCAATCCATTGGCTGCAGCCAAAGCGGCACTATCCATACTAGAACCTAAAATCCAAATAGGGACATCAGTTCCTTCTGCAGGAAAGGCTCTAACCTGTGCATTCGCATTATCATTTGAGAAAAAATCCTGAAGAGCAGCAACATTTTGAGGAAAGCGCTGTGACTGTTCGAAAAAATCTTTGCGAATGGCTTGCGCGGTTAATCCATCGGTTCCTGGCGCTCTTCCTAAACCTAAATCAATACGATTTGGATACAAAATCTCCAGTGTGCCAAACTGTTCAGCAACAATTAATGGAGCGTGGTTAGGCAACATGATTCCGCCAGAACCTACTCTAATATTCTGAGTTTTACTGGCAATATAACCTATGAGTACAACCGTAGCGGTACTGGCTACATGAGCCATATTATGATGTTCAGCCAACCAAAATCTATTGTATCCTAGACTGTCAGCAAGTTGCGCTAGTGCTGTTGTTTTTTGAAAAGTATCCTTTGCATCGCTATCTTGAGTAATTATGGCTAATTCTAATATGGAAATTGGAATGTTTTTTTTCATTATTAATTTCAAATTTTAACAAAAATAATCATTTCCTATCGAGCCTAAAATTCTCTGGTGTTAATAGATTTATAATGTTTGAAAAACGAAAAATAGTTTACTCCTTTGGAACCATAAAAAAAACCTGCAACTTTGAAGGGCAGGTTTTATAATTTATTTTAAAAAAGATACTTATTTCCCATCTACATAATCTTGCAAATAACTAAATCTTGGAGTCAATTTACCATTCTCAGTAATTTTAGCTCTTTTCAGAATCCCGTCTTTATCGTCGTTAAAAAATGCTGGAATTACGTGTTCTAAGAACATTTCACCAAATCCTTCACTAGCATCTTTTGGCAGTTCGCATGGTAAATTATCTACGGCCATGACAACAATTGCTGCAGGATGAAAAACATCTGATTCTTGATGTTCGTTAGGTAAATAGCCATACAAAGGTTCTGCAATCGAAGAGGATCGTAGCGTGCAAGCGATAGGACCATTCACATCACAAGAGACATCGGCAACCAATTTAATCTTGCAATCATTCGCTTTCAGCATTTCTTGGGTAAGAATTACTGGAGCATCATTACCATAAAAATGTCCTGTGATATAGATGTCAGACACTTTAGTGAATTTTTCAAAATCAGACATGTAATCCTTTGGATTTTGATAAAAATCAGTAAAGTCTAAAACCTGTCCGTCCTTGCGCTTGTTGTATTCCAATACATCAATTTGGGTGTAAACTGGTTGCGAATAATTTTTTGTCAAATAATTTTCAATGGATACTTCCTTTATTTTTATCGCATCTAAAACTTCTTTAGCTCCATTACCAACTTTACCCGTTCCAGTAATCACAAATTTTAAAGGCGGTAATACTAATCTTTTCAAATGAGCAATCAGGGCCTCTTTATCTGAAAGAGTTTCTGCTTTTGGTAATTTAAACAATTCAAATTTTATTCCAAAAGCCCGAATACTATTGTAAGCGCCCACAATTCCAGCGTATCTTCCAAAACCAATTAATCTGCGGTTTTCTCCATCTACAATAGTTTCATAGTCGTACAAATCAATGTTATTGGCTAATATTGCTTGCAACAATTTTCTATTGTAGGGTTGTCTTTTGATGGTATGGGAAAAGAAAAAATATGTTTTATTAGGAATTAAATTTTCTACCGGTACTTCTTTCACTCCAAACAGTACATCACAATCACTGATATCAGCGGTAACTTCAATTCCAAGATTTTCATATTCAGAATCGGTGAAAATCCTAATATCAGAACGTTCTACCATTACGGAAACATTTTGATATTGCTGTTTTAACTTTGTTAATGCATTTGGTGAGAAAACAACTCTCCTGTCAGGCGGATTTTTTCGTTCTTTTAAAATTCCAAATTTCATATCTCTTGTGCGCTTTAAAATTTATTTAATATAACTTTATCGTGTTTATTTGTTACAAATATAACAATTTAAACGAAATTGAATTTTTTTTTCAGTAAAATCTATAATTCGCAATCCCACTATCCATTGACGCACATAATAATACAGTAATTGTAATCAAAAGCATCTGGTAAAATAGTGTTAAGGTTTAAAAAAACAGGGAATCAAAACACATTGATTCTATATATTTGCCCTTCTAGCACTACTGAAATGAATTTTATAAAAAAAACAAATATACTACATATATTCCTGCTCCTTGTGATATTAAGCTCTTGCGCCAAAGAGAAAAAGAAAGTGGAATTAAATGATGCGCAACTCCCAAAGAGTACATTGCCTAAAATGAAGCCTTTATCTAAACCGGAGCCCAAGCTCACTGCCGCGTATATCAATTCAAAAAAGCAGGAGATTGACTCTTTTTACAAAAAAAATTGGCCAAATAATAGTGCAAATGGCAGTTTTCTGGTAGCAAAAAACGGTCAGATTATTTATGAAAAATACGAAGGGTACGCTAATTTTAGAGATAAGATAGAAATTACTAAGACCACACCACTGCATCTTGCATCAGTTAGTAAAGTCATTACAGCTACTGCTATTTTGAAATTAGTCAATGCCAAAAGAATCGAACTAGATCAAAAGGTCAACACCATTCTCAAGGAATTTCCTTATCCAGATGTTACCATAAAAACATTACTCAATCACAGAAGCGGCATGCGCAATTATGCCTATTTTACAGATCGTGATAAAACGGTTTGGGACAGGCACAATATACTGACCAATCAGGATATCCTTACGATTATGGCAACCAAAGATATTGGTCTGGAGTTCAAAACTGACACCCGTTTTAGTTACTGCAATACTAATTATGCCATGTTAGCCTTAATAGTAGAAAAAATCACAAAACTTCCGTTCAAAGAGGCCATGAAACAAATCATTTTTGATCCCTTAGGAATGAAAAACACGTATGTTTTTGATTATGATAAGGATAAAGATTCTGCTGTCACGTCCTATAAAGGAAATAAAGTAGAGATAGGAAAAGACTATCTAGATGCTGTTTATGGCGATAAGAATATCTATAGCACACCTAGAGATTTATTAAAATTTGATAGAGCTAGAAACAGTGCTACTTTTTTAACACCAGCATTGCAAGCTATGGTATATAAAGGATACAGCAACGAACGCAAAGGAACCAAAAATTATGGTCTTGGAATCCGAATGGTGAATTGGGAAACGGGACAAAATTTTTATTTTCATAATGGTTGGTGGCATGGAAACACCTCATCCTATATTACTTTGCGAAAAGAAGGCGTCACTATAATCGCTTTATCTAATAAATTTACACGCAAAACGTATGACGTTCGGAAATTAGCCGTCTTATTTGGAGATTATCCTTTCAAATTACGAGACGAATAAAAAAGGTATGATTTTTGACACTGTCTTTAAAGTTTAGCGATACAAATTCAACTTTAAAAGTGTATATTTGCAAACTCAAAATTCAAGTTTAAATTTTGAAATTAAATAATGGGGTCGACTGGTTTTGACAGCAAGTCGAATTGATAAGTAAGCACGTCGAGCATTGAGACCTTGCTCGTAAATATAAGATCTTACCATTTTACACGGCGAAAATAACTACGCTTTAGCTGCATAATCCGAATTATAGTACGATTAAGCCACGTTCCTATCAGATAGGAAAGCTGGATTCTCCTTGAAAGCCTTGGTTTGTGGCGTTCAGTTTAGGAGAACCGTAAAAATAAACCTAGATTTCCATGAGCTTCGGGTGGATTTCAAAATTAAGAAGATAAGTAGCGTGTGGCTGTTTCTGGCCTAGCACACTATCGAAAACTCAATCAGGAAATAAACGCGTAGAAAGCTTTTTAGTTGCTTGTTTGGACCCGAGTTCGATTCTCGGCGACTCCACTGGGAGGGATGATTGAAAAATCATCCCTTTTTTTATTGTAAACAAGCAGCCCTTTTTCCTTCATCATCAAGTGATTACGTGACATTATATCAATCATGGTGGGTGTTCGATAGACACCTTGCTGATAGTATAGGTTGCTGTCGAACACCAGTTTGACAAGTTCCCTTTTTTGAATAATATTTGCGTGATTGTATATCGACTTTAGATCTCCAAGCAAATCTAAATTTTTGTATAAAATTTTAAATGCTTGTGTTTCAACTTTACTAAGACGCTCAATTGCATCCCTACAAGATTGAATAGTATTGCTGTATGTAGAATACCATCTGTCATATGTGTCTTTGGAAATCTCATTCTTTATCCATTTCTCTTCAACAGAAAACATTTTTCGAGGTGTTCACTTATTTACTTATTATAATATTTTGATATAAAACCTTTTGAGTATTCATCATTCTGTTTATAAGTAGGTCAAATATTTTTTC
>NZ_JADOVC010000056.1:0-6956 GCF_015751645.1 Flavobacterium sp. CG_9.1 | reverse complement strand
TCTGATAAACACTTAATAATGATGAAAAAATTAACAGCGTAATTAAAAATCGAAATTTAGAATAATACTCTTGTTTTATAGGGGTCAAAACACTAGTAATGCTAATGAATAGTAATTGTTAATAGAATTATCGAGTATTTTTATTTCAGAAATTTTAGAAGAAATTTTTAAAATATTAGTTTTTAAATAATTAGCATTTTCAGTTCTTTTTTTTATTTTCCATTCCAATTTATCTAACTGTGTAATACCAATTGCGGAATTTATAGAACTTAATTTAAAGTTAAGTCCTAAAAATAATCCATAACTACCATATTGCTGGTCATTACTTTCAATAGAATATGCTTCGCCGAAAGACCGAATTTCTTTCAATTTTAAATAATCTACTTCGTTTTTAATTAATAAAAAACCACCCTCACCAGTTGTAATTAACTTTCTTTCATGCGTACTGAAAACAGAATAATCACCAAAACCACCCAAATAACTATTATTTAGTTTACTACCATGACAATGTGAATTGTCTTCCAATACTTTAACGCCTTTAAGTTTGCAAATTTTCACAATTTCATCTATATTATTTGAATAGCCCCACATAGGTACGTTCATCAATAATTTAGTTTTTTTTGTAATTTTTTTGCTAAGGTCTTTTATGCAAAAGTTAAATGAGTTTTCTTCATTATCTACAAATACGGGTTTTGCTTTTAACGATATTATTGGTAAAACGGACATTATTGGAGCAGTTGCGGGTAATATTATTTCATCGCCTTCTTTAATTTCTAAAAGCATTAAAACCATCAAAATTCCTAATGTAGCATTTGAACAAGTCAAAGAATAATTAGTGCCAAAATAATGAGCCAATTTTTCTTCAAATAAAGGAGTGTAAGGGCCTTTTCCTGAAATCATTTTGTCTTTTATGCTTACATTTATATATTCAATGTCATTATCTGTAATATTGACGTAACAATTATCTAATTTTTTCATATTTTATTTTTAAATTCATTAATTATGGCTTCTATTTTATTTTCTAGTATTTCGTTTTTTGAAAAATTATATTTTTCTATAATCTTGTGGCTTAGCTCTTGATATAACTTAATTGAATTTACAACTGATTTGTATGAATTTTGCTGGTTTTCAAAAGCAAAAATTTTTCTTAATTCATTATTAATATTTTCATTTGCCCAATTTTGTACGCTTTTGCCTTTGTAATGAAGATTGATTTTGTTTTCAAAAGAAAAAGTGTACCATTCTATTAATTCTATTAGTCTTTTTTTTAATATGTTGTCGTAAATTGTAATTCCATAGTACAATTCGTTTCTTACAACCATACCTATAGTTTTAAATGCTAACTGCCAAAATTCATTATAATTTTGATTAAATTTTTCTTTATCAACTTGATATAAAAATTCACAATGTTGCTTTTCACTAAAATGATTTGAAATTTTATCAACGATTGAAGTTACATTTCCTTTGTCGTAAATAATAGAGTGTTCATTCCTTATATAATGGTAAAAAGTTCGCAAACCTGTATCTATACTTGTTTTTATTTTTTTAGGAATAATCCCAGTTAGATTATGCTTATTAAGGGCAAAATATAAAGTTGCCTTTTTAAATTCCGAATAATCAACTGGAATTATATCTAAAGTCATATAATTGTCTAACATTACTCTAGAAATCATTACATTTTCGATTGGATTAATAATGTCTAATTTAGAAATTGGTACACCAATTTCTAAAAGCCAACTTTGATTTTCCGACAAGTATTTTTTGGGGTTTTTAGTAAAGAAAAAAACATCTATATCAGAAAATATATCTTTTGCTTTAATTGAACCAAATATGATAGTTGAATATATGTCCTTATTGTTTTTGCTTATTATCTTTAGTTTTTCTATTATTTCTTCTTTCACTTATCTATCTATTTCGTTTATTATTTATCATGCTTTTTAACTTTATCTTGCTGAAAGGATTCCTGATTTTTTACATTTTTATATAGAATATCCTCCATTCGTAGCTACTGAATATTTTAAAAATGCAAAACTATAAATTAGTGCAAAAACTATTGCTGTACTTTTTGTGCCTTTTTACAGTTTTTAAAATAAAAAAAAACTCCTTAAAAACAAAGGAGTTTTTCTATTAAAATACTGAATATCATTTATATAATACCATTTTTTTTTGATTCATAAATAATATCTTCATCATCACCTTTTTCTATTTGCAATAATTGTTTTATTTTTGATTTCCTTTTATTTATAGCACTCAAAGTCATAGATAAATGATTTGGAAGGTTTTTTGTTTTTACACCTTGAGAGAGTAGAGTGATAATTTGTTTGTTTAAAATGTCGAAATTAGAATCGTTTATTAAATCCGTTTTTATACTTTTTTTTACCATTTCACTTCTATAAAATTCACCCTTTATAATTTCATTGAGCGTATTTATGAGATAATCAGAATTAGTAATGTCTATTTTTTCTATTAAGCCTTCGGGAGAAAAAGTTTTAATAATCCTTTCTAATTGTCTTGATGTAAATATAGAGGTTATGATAATAATTTTAACTTCAGGATATTTTGTGCGGATTAGGTTTGCTAAATCTTCGCCGTTATTTATGTTTTTTTCTGAATATGGGGACATACTTAGATCTAAAATTATAATATCAATTGGTTGTATTTCATTTTGATTAAAAACAAAATCATAAGCATTTTCTAATGAGTTAGTTGTGGTAATTTCTGTATTTGTTTTTAAATCAGCTAAAGCCATTTTGTAGAAATCGGTAATCATAATATGGTCGTCGACTAATAGAATTTTAAGAGGCATATATTAATTTTATAAAGAGTGTTTTTTTTTAACGTTATTTTTAGTTTTTTCAACAGTAATGTTTCTCAAAGGTTTCCTATAAAGTCAAACTGCTTAATAACCTAAAACAACCTGCCGAGAATCGTCCATTTGAGATTTTATATAGAATAGGAGATAGGATATTTGGCATGGAACAGTAAAAAAGGTAGCTAAAATAAATGCTTTTAAATTTGATTTATTAGGAATCTGTTTCTTTTTCTTGATTATAAAAGGTATGAATAAAATTGAAGTTATCAAGAATCGATATAATGCGATATGAGGAAACTTCATATACTGTGTTATTTTTTTAGTAAGAATAATGGACAATCCCTCTAAAACAAAAGCAATAATAATTGAAAGGGTAGGTAATAGTTTTTTTATTTTAGCATTAATTAATAATATTGTAAATTGAATTTGTTATGTTTTAATATGCGTTTTGTTAACACGTTTCAGTTAACTTTTCAGTTGTATCTATTCTGGGATCATCTTTAAATCTTTTCCGGCAACCTTTTTTTTCTACATTTCTATGATATTATAGGTTGATATAAAGGAGCTTTTCTCAATTTATTATACCAAAAGCTCAGAATTACATATTTTAATAGTCCATTTCTGTTTCTGTTCAACCTCCGGAAGTGATTCCTACTTTTTTTTTAAAGTTGGATTAATAGAGACAATAGTTTTTCATCAATAAAATTATCAATATAGACGCAGCTACTTTTCAAAAGACTAATATTAAAGGGTCAATTTTTTATATAACCATTAAATAGCTATTCGTACGATTCATACAAATAACTGACGCATGTACCACATACATTTCGTCCAATTGAAGAAGCTTTTTTTCTTGCTCCATCTTCATTTAAGCAAATTATAATTTGCTTCATATTATCTCCTTTTCTGGAGGTTTTTCCACAAATAGACAAATCTTCAGCGTTACATTTGCTGGGAGTAAACTTCCCTTCAAAGATGTGTATTTCACTAGTTAATTCAAGTTCAAAGTAGCTGTATGCTTTTTCCTCAGTATTTTTTTGTAAGGTCATATTTTATTATTTATACATCACATTTTATCACTGTACTAATCTGAAGTAAATGATATTAAATCAAATGTAATAATTTGATTTTGTTTAAAATGATATCACTTTTCGCTTTTAACAAAAGAGGTAGTTTTAAAGCAAAGTATGTTAAGAAATTCATCTCATAAAGGCTAAATCACTATTTGTAACAATAAAGAAAACTCATATATAAAATATTTGGAAAAATTGTGAAAGACTTGACTTTGATGTTTTTTTGATAGCATATAAAAAATCCCGATTACATAAAGTAGTCGGGAACTTGAATAAATGAAATAATTTTTTTTCTTAATAAAAATGTGTTAATTTCCCAACTCCAATTGATTCTTTACCAAATTATAATATCTACCTTTATTATATACCAGTTCATGGTGATTTCCCGTTTCTACAATTTGCCCCTCTTTAAGGACTATAATGTTGTCAGCATTTTTAACTGTAGATAAACGATGGGCAATTATAATTACTGTTTTACCTTTAAATACTTCTTTTAAATTTTGCATTATAACTGTTTCATTTCTAGCGTCTAAATTGCTAGTAGCTTCGTCAAAGAATAAAAAATGAGGATTGCTATAAACTGCTCTAGCAATAAATATTCTTTGTTTTTGACCTCCACTTAAATCACTTCCGGCATTTCCTATTTTTGTTTTAAACCCAAGAGGTAAACTAGTGATAAAGTCATAAATACAAGCAATTCTACAGGCTTCAATCAACTTTTCTTCATCCCAATTATCTCCTTCCATTGAAATATTATCACCAATTGTACCACTAAAAATATAGCCATCTTGCATTACGACACCACATTGTTTTCTCCACCAATCATGATTCAGTTTTAACAACTCAATATCTCCAATTAAAATTTCACCTTCAGTAATTGGATAGAAGCTAAGAAGTAACTTTAGAAGAGTAGTTTTTCCACTTCCACTTTCTCCAACAATAGCAGTTACTTTTCCGTTAGGAATTGTAGTATTGATGTTTTTTAAAACATAAGGTTGATTACCTCCATAGTATTTAAAATTTAAACTATTAATTGAAATATCATTTAATACTATTTTATTATCCCCGTCTGATAAATTTATATTCTCGTCTTCATTTTTATATATTTCCTGCGTTCTGTTGTACACCAATTTTGAATCCTGAAAAGAGCGTACAAATAAAATAATGTTTTCAATGGGTTGAGAAATTAAACCAATGATATATCCAATACTTAACATTTCGCCAATAGACATTTTATTACTTATTACCCAGTAGGAACATAAGAAAGTAATGGATAGTGTAAATAATTGCTTAAAAAATGACGTTGCATAATTTTGATAATTATCTAAAATTAAGCTTCTAACTTTTAATGAGTATATTTTATTTTGTAATGACTTCCATTTATCAATTTTGAAATATTGAGCATTACTAATTTTTATAGATACCATACCAGTAATCATTTCTATTAAATGGTTTTTATTTTCTGATATTAATTTAAAAGAATAGTAATCTATTGCCTTTCTTTTATTATAAAAAATAAACATCCAAAAAACAGAAAATAGGGTTAAAAATATAAAACCTAAAGCTAAATAAACATTATAAACAAGTAATCTAATTGCTAATGCTACAAACAGAAACAATGAGAATATTGTTGATATTAATTGTTTAGTAAGTAATTGCTCTATTTTTGATTGTTCTTCAATTTTTTGAAGAATATCAGAATATAATCTATTTTCAAAAAAATAGATGGGTAATTTTATGGTTTTTTGCAGCAAATTAGTCAGCATCTTAATACTAACTTGTGTGCTAAAATGTATGCCTATAAAATTTTGTATTAAATTAACAATAGCTTGACCAAAAAAAAGTAGCAATTGAAAACCAAATATTGTCCAAAGAATATTTATGTCTTTTGTGCTATATCCCTTGTCAAATAAATTTTTAATTGTCTGGGGAAAAATATATGATATTATTGTACTTAAACCAATAAGTAAAAAAAGCCAAAAAATTTTATTAGTTTGGTTTACTAATATTGATTTAATAAATATTAGTAAATCCAAATAATTGTTTTTTTCTTTAGGTAACTTAATAGAATTAAAACCTTTTTTAGGTTTTAATTCTATTGCTATACCTCCTTCATTATTTAGGTTCGTCCAAAGTTTATTAAATTCATCTTCCTTTAATTTAAGTTTACCAAAACTTGGGTCAGATATGTAGAATTTATTTTTTTTTATTTTATATAAAACAACAAAATGTTCTTGTTCCCAATGTAGAATACAAGGTAAATGAACATTTCCTTTAAGTCCCTCAATATTTGCTCTTATGGGATTTGTAGAGAATAGTAATTGTTTTGAAGCATTATTTATATCTTCTAATGTAATTCCTGAACGAGTTACTTGGGTAAGTTCTCTCAAAAATGTTAAATCACATTTTTTTCCGTAATACTTCAATATTATTTTTAAACATACTGCACCACAATCACTATGTTCTACCTGGGAATAATGTGGAAATCTACTAAAAATCATCTATACCAATTCTTGTTTAAGATTAATATTTAAATAACGTAATGTTTCAGAAAAATAATTATTATTTAGATGCTTTGAAATTTCAAAATTTTGCTCATCACAAATTTTTAGAAATTCAGTAAAAATGTATTTTTGTAACGCTTTAGGAGTTTTTTTTATAGATTCAAAGTTCGTATCAATATATTCTAAAAAGACAGACGTATCAGTATTTTTAAACTCAATTATCTTATAAGCAACTTCAATATCTTTAATTTGAGTATGTAATTCTTTTTGCACTAAAATCTCTTTTACTATCACTTCATAAAAATTATTTGAACCATTGAATGCTTTGTTAAATGCAAAATCAATACTATTTATGACGTGAGTAATCATTTGGAATCTATGTTCAATGGGTACCGATTTTAGATTATTTTCCACAATTTCATTTTCATGCTCACCATAAATTAAAAACCGATTGAGTAAAATTGTCTCTTTTATATGCTGCTCCCCAAAAAACGTACAATTTTTTGCTTTAAATTAAGATAGGATTAAAAACCTTAAATTAGCAGAATTATGTCAAGAACAAGAAGA
>NZ_JADOVC010000055.1:0-7107 GCF_015751645.1 Flavobacterium sp. CG_9.1 | reverse complement strand
TCGGGTTTTCAATCCGCCCATAAGGGACTTACACCCTCTGGAAAAATACACGCTGTAAGTTTTGTTTTCTAATTCGACAATTTGTATTTTCGAATCGAGAACAAACGATTTACAATCTGCTTCCTGCTCATGCAGGGCACATACAGCCGTTTTGAGCTAGCTGGAATTTAGTGGAATTATCTTCTCGCATCAAGTTTTCGTTAAGCCGAAAACTGAAAGGTTACGAACTTCCAGCCATCTCAAAGTGGCATAACGTTATGTGGCATACTTCCAAAATGTAAATCATAATAGTACGTTCTTATACAACCGTATGAAATGTCTATAATAAAAATTGTTATACTAAATAGAAACATCTAAAAACCACAATGAACCAAGATAAAATTGAACAATTTAAAGCGATCTTAAAAAATTGGAATCCCTTAGGAACTGCTAAAAGTAATATTACTGATTTAAATGACTATGAAACAGAAGTTCACGACATTATTTTTAACCTTGAAATAGAATACAACTTTCCAGAAAAAAATATTACCAAAAAGCAGTTGGCTAAAATCCTTAAAGAAGTCTTAAATGAAGCTTTTGATTTGCATTTAACCAACTATGAATGTGATGCTCATTCTGCAGAAGTACTGAAGATTCTGCAAGATTAATAAAAGTACGCCACATAACAGCTAAGGGTTCGTTGCGCTCGAAGAACCCGATAGCGCAGTTTTGCAAACTGTGCCCACAACTATAGATACTTAATAAAAAGTAAATACTAAATGTGATTGCTTCGTTCCTCGCAATGACTTAAAAAACCAAATCACGTGGCTTTGTAATCCGTGCCCACAACAGTAAGCAACAATACCCTAGAATTTTTAGCTATTTATGGGAAGAATACAAATTCTATTTCTATCATCTTATCTTAAACCAAACAGGAAATTAAAACAGGAAATAGAACTAAAAATTGCGACCGCTATCAGAAAGTATTTTTTAACGTAAATTGCTTAAAATATAATTTTATATGCGACTACTACTAATTTTTATCTGTTTGTGTTGTTTCAGTTGTAAAATTGAAAAAAATGTAAAAAATGCAGTTCCAGACCTAGCACTTGAAAAAAAAGTTAGGCCTGTGCATGATACGATTGGTTTTACAAAATACAATTGGCAATTAGATTCTATTTATCACCGTTTAGGTATCAAGGATTCTAAAAATAATAGGCAATGGAAAGCAGCTATAACTCCGCATGACGATTATAAATACGCTGGACGTTTGTATTACGAATCGCTTAAAGGAATTAATGCCAACACTATTATTTTAATTGGTGTGGCGCATCGCGCTCGAAACTTTAATCTTCAAGACAAAATCATCTTTGGAGATTTTACTCACTGGAAATCGCCTTACGGTGATTTAAAAGTGTCTGATTTAAATGCTGAAATTATGGCGCGACTTCCAAAATCTTCCTACCTAGTTCATAACGATATGCAAGAGTTAGAACATTCATTAGAAGCTATTGTACCTTTTTTACATCGCAAAAACAAGAACCTACAAATAATCCCAATATTAGTCCCTTACATCAATTATGAAACGATTGATGGTATTAGTACTGCTCTTTCTAATGTTGTATCAAAAATTTTAAAAGAACAGCATCTTACATACGGAAAAGATGTTGCAGTTGTCATTTCTAACGATGCTGTGCATTATGGTAATGAAGAGTGGAGTGGCGATTTAGCCCCTTTTGGAGTTGATGATGAAGGCACTAAAAAAGCCAGAGCTTTAGATATGGAGATTATTGAAAAGTGTTTAGTACAAGAAATTAGTACTGAAAAAGTAAAAACATTTACAGAATATACCGTGCAAAAGAAGGATTATACAGCATATAAATGGGTTTGGTGTGGTCGCTATGCTGTGCCTTTTGGGGTGAGTTTTGCCAATAAATTAAATCAGGCAGTATATAACAAACCTTTGACAGGGACTTTTTTAGATTACGCATCAAGTGTAGATCATGAACTTATAAAAGTAGAAGATTTAGGTATGGGAACTACCGCTATTGCTACTCAAAAACACTGGGTAGGATATGCGAGTATAAAATATGAATAGGTATATCATACTTGATGGTGAAGACATAAATTATTGATAACAGGCGATTTTACTTTTGCTTACCTAAAGTACCATCTTAGAAAATCAATTAATTACAAACAAACCGATATAAAAGCAAGAGGAGAAATCAACGAAAGTTTTTTCATAACTTGTCCCGCCCAAGCGGGAGACTGCCATTATATGCCATATTATGAAAACCGGGAGAAATCATCCACTTAAAGCCAAAAATGAAATCTATAATCATAAAACCTAAAAATGAGCTACTGAAAAAATATGTGCAATATTTTCTGTTTTTTAAAAAGACGGATAGTACTATTTTGAATTACACTACTTTTCCTAACAACAATCTGTGTCTTAGCATTTACAAGCAAAATAAAATTGACTACTTAAACCATTCAAAAGCAAACAATTGTATTATTACTCAAGGGAATAAAAACTTTGTCAGTAGACTTTATGGATTTCATAAAATGCCTTTTCAGGTTGACATTAATTCTTGTCTTGACCAAGTTTGTATTATCTTCTATCCATCTGCTCTACGAACATTCACTAATGAATCCTATACTGATTTGATGAATTCTGATTCTGTTTTTGAAGCTATTTTTTCAAATAAAAATGCTTTTCTGTTAGAACAAATTTTTGAAGAAGATAATTTTGTAAAAAGAAGTGAAAAGCTAGAATCATTGCTTTTAAAAAATTTAAAAAATGAAATACCCGATAAACTGAAAGAAGGATTGCATTTTATCTCAAAATATAATACGGAGAATATAACCGTTGAAACGCTTTCTGAAAAACTTAAAGTAAGTGACAGCTCATTATTCCGTTTATTCAAAAATAATTTAGGGCAAAACCCAAAATCATACCTAAAAACAATCCGATTTAGAACGATTCTGGATGAAATTATGAATGGGCAACAATCACCTACTGAAGTGAATTACCTCAATCAATATTACGACCAAGCGCACTTCATCAATGATTTCAAAACCTATACAGGCTATTCTCCAAAAAAATTAATCGACCAAGTTTCTATTCAACAAAATGACTTGACTTGGATTTATAATAAAATGAATAGTGAATGATTTTTACAATTTTAGACACTAACTATTGATTTCATTTGTACTCTAAAAATAAAGTACAATGAAACAGTTTTTTGCCATTAGTCTAATTTGTTTATTAATTGCTTGCTCTACTTCTAAGCAATCCATTCCTATATTAGAAACTCTTCCTAAATTAACCTATCAACAGATGTTAGAAGATCACGATACGTTAGTCTCTAACATAAAGCAAACAAGTCCAATGATCTATTTCAATAAAGAAGTTAGAGGAATAGACTTTACACAACATGCAACAAGCCTTAGAAAGCAAATCAATCCTAAGACCACCACAAAACAATTCCTTCAAATAGTAAACAAAACACTTTTTGCTGCACAAGATGGACATACAGGAATGTTAGGTCCTTCTGGACTTGATGAAATGAAAAAATATGGGATTCCATTGGGAGCTGTAAGAGGTATCGATAGTACAGATGCAGAAAACAGTTATAAGTACTACGATTATTTAAAAAACGAAGTGTACGCAAAATTAGATTTGAATCTGAATTATACAAATGGTGAGTATTACAACTTGTTACCATTCTCGTATAAAGGAAAAAACTATCCTGCGGCAATGAAACTTATCAGTTGTAACGGAATTGAAATCCACCAATTTGTAAAAAGTCTCACCGAATCAGCTTCTCCTCTGCGTTGGGATAGAATAAACAACAAAACGTATAAAGAAGATTTTTACCGTTATTCTGAAATCTATAAAAACAATAAACTAAAATTGGTATTTCAAGATAAAGGTTTTGACGAACACAAATTAAATATTGTAAAGAATGATACAGTAACTTTTTTACAAAAAAAGAATTGGAAATACGCTTATAATGGACCAAAGGATACTGTGACAACACACTATTTTGAGAAACAAGGCATTTTTTATGCTAAACTACCCAGAATGGACGTACAATTAGGCGATTCTATAAATCAACGTTTAGGAGCTGTCATAAACAAACACAAAATAAATGCAGTTGTACTGGATATACGAGGAAATGGCGGAGGATATGACCAAACGTATAATAACGCTTTAAAGTCAATCGTTAAGGATACATTGCGACAAAACGTAGTATTAGGAATAAATTGGAGTCCGTACACGCGTACGTATTATGAATATAATCGCGATTCAATACAAAAAGAACCGCTATTTACTTTTAAAGTGGATGTTCCTACTTTAAAAGAACCTGAAATGTTTTATATAAAAATAACGCAAGCTGCTGTAGTACCTGATAGTATTAAATATCCTTTTGAAGGTAAAGTTTATATTTTACAAGACAGGTATATTTTTTCCGCATCAAGTAATCTGTCCAATTTAGCAAAAAATAGTGAACAGTTAATTAGTATAGGAGAAACACCAGACCTATTAGGTGGAATGCAAAGAAGCCCTTTTGTTATGATGCTACCTAATAGTAAAGTTATTTTTAGAGTAGAGCCACAAATTGATTTTACAGATAACAAAACAGTGGAAGACACCTTTAAAAACAATGTAGAATACCCTATTCAATACTCCATTGATAATTTATATTTACGTACTACTACAAAAGAAAATGTATTCGGAAAAGAGTTTCTTTTAAACGATGACCCTATGTTTAAAAAAGTATTGGAGTTAGAAAATTCAAAATAAAGAAGTAGGAAATTAACAAATCCTAAAAAATAGTTATCGAAAGTGGATTGATCTAAAAAAATTTAAGTACTATTGAATTTATATTCAAAACTGATACTTGGATTTTCCACTTTGAAAAAGTCATATTCCATTAATAGCATTTTATTAAAATTACTCAAAATGAAAAAGAATTTAGTAGTTGCTTTCATACTCTTCTCTATACCAAGTTTTGCCCAGAAATTGAAATTGAGTGACACGGTTTCATTGACTATTAACGAGCATAATACCATTTTTATAAAAGCTGTTTTTAACGAAAAAGACACTTTAAACTTAAATTTTGACACCGGAACAACCGAATTGATTTTAATAAATGATGTTTTAAAGAATACACTTAAATCTACAACGGAACTTTATAGCACCTTTTATCATTTAAAAATTGGAAAAACAATTTACAAAACAAAAGTTTACGATGCTGAATTAGCAGGACATGGAACAGATGGGAGATTTGGCTGGGACTTTTTTAAAGGAAAAGTTGTAGAACTCAATTATGACAATAATTCGATGATTATTCATTCAGAATTACCTAATTACGTAAAATTAGATAGCAAATTCACTACACTCAAAATGGAATTTTGGAAAGATTTGTTTTTTGTTTCGAGTGAAATTAAAGAAAATGGAATTGTAAATAAAGATCTTTATCTCTTTGACACTGGTTTTGAAAGAACGGTAATGTTAGATGGTGAATTATTAAAAAAAGGTAAATTTCCAACTAACAAAATGAAGTTTATCAAAAAAGTAATGATGAAAGGTGCTCAGGGAAACGAAATAGACTTAATCACTTCAAATTTGGAAATCTTGAAAATTGGAAAATATAAACTTAAAAATATTCCAGTTCAAATAACAACTACTCAAAGACCATTAAAGGATAAAAATGTGCCTATTTTAGGGAACGAAATTTTGAAGAAATTTAATATTTTTCTGGATTTTCAAAATAATAGTGTTTACTTGAAACCAAACAAATTTTACAACCAAAAATATATAGATGAAAAGAAACCCGGCATATAAGAGCAAAGGGTTTGTTAGGCAAAATAGGCAACGAAAAACGTCGGATAAATTCGGCATGGATAAGTATCATTTATTTCTTAAATCCGTTTTGCTTGTAATCTTTGTAGCTAAAAGTTACGTTTTGATGGTCAACACTTTGGATTCAGTTGTTGCTACTAGCGATTTTATGGGTATAACCACCTAAGAATTCTACCACTGATTTTGGATTTCCAAAAGGCATCGATAAAACAATCCTGAAGCATCGGGAGTGTTATCTGGTAATCGTATCCTCTAATCCCAGAACTTCGGGAGAGAAAACCATTTGATTGAAAGGAATTCCAGTGATGGGTTGTAACTTTTATATACAACTTTTCTGCCTTTTACCATAGAAATATATACTATATTTGAAGGAAATCAACGAAAGTTTTTTCACGGACTGACGTTATCTGTCATATTTCAAAATCACACTTAAAAATAATTAAAAAAAATATATTTATAATCTTAACATTTTTTATTTCAAATTTTTGTTTCTCGCAACAATATGATGGAGTAATAATTGAAAAGAGAAAAATTGATAAAAACAATTTAATTTATAAAATTGAAAAATCTTTCTTTTATTCAATAGAAATTAAAAAAAATGATACCGAATATTTTCTTGATAAAAGTTTTGACGATAGTTTAACTATTAATAAAAGTAAAAAAATGGAATTATTGAAATAAAACTAGTAGTAATAAAACCAAAAATATTTCAAAGAACGAATAAAAATCAAACAGAAATTAAATATAGTTTTGAGCCAAATCCAATATCTATTACAAGTACGGGAATTGTCGAAAATGATAATAATGTGTGGATTCACCCACCAAGATTAGGTTTCTTGAAAGTATTGGAAACTTGTCCATTTTCATACATAAAACTAAACCAAAAATTTGGCTATGAATGGAATGATGAAATGAGTATTGCAGAATATTGGTCAAATAAAAATTCAGGAATTTGGACTGGTAGATTATTATTAAAGTATAATTACAAAATTATTGGAGAAGAAAAAATTATGACAGATGTTGGCGAATTAGAATGCAAAGTTATTTCAGCAACTGCTAATTCTACAATTGGAAAAAGTACTCTCTTAGCCTACTTTAATGATAAGTATGGTTTTGTCAGATTAGAATACAAATTATTTACTGGAACAGAAATAAATATAAATCGAGGTGTTCACTTATTTACTTATTATAATATTTTGATATAAAACCTTTTGAGTATTCATCATTCTGTTTATAAGTAGGTCAAATATTTTTTC
>NZ_JADOVC010000054.1:0-8823 GCF_015751645.1 Flavobacterium sp. CG_9.1 | reverse complement strand
AATAAAAAAATGTAAATTTGAACAGAAATTAGCTCATTATTTTGTGGCACATCATGACCGGAATTAGTGGCACATCATGACTGGAATATACACAAGCGACCTAATGATAAAAGAATGGCTTGAAAGGTACAACCCTAAAAACAAAGAAGAAGCACAATCTGCACTCTGCAAAATTATGCTGGAAATTGCACTGGCCGGACTCTACCGCTCGGTTTTTTTTGACAAAGCGGCCTTTTATGGAGGTACAGCTTTGATAATATTTCATAAACTGGATCGTTTCTCCCAAGACCTTCATTTCTCCTTGCTACAAGTAGAAAAAGATTTCTCTTTGAAAAAGTACCAAGATGCAAGTGTAAATGAATTTGCAGCATTAAGAATTAATGTAAGTATTAGCGAGAAACAAAAAGTGAAGCAGAATAATATCAATTCAGCTTTCCCAAAATCGGAAACTCTGTGGCGTGAATTAAAACTGGAAACTATATTACCACAAATTGGCGTAGACTCTAAAGCTAACATAAAAATTAAGATCGAGGTAGATACAGCCCCCTTTGAATTTTAAAACAGAAGAAAAACTTATCTTACAACCTTTCGCTTTTTATGTTAAGTGCTTTACTCTTCCAGATCTCTTTGCTGGTAAGATGGATGCACAGCTATTCCGTAAATGGGGAATTAATGTAAAAGGTCGCGACTGGTAAGACATGGAATGGTATATTAAGAAAGGAATTAAACTTGATCTAAATCATTTCTTTACTAGAGTACAAGATAGCGACGACTGGAAAGAGGGAACAATTTCAGAAAAGGATTTTAGAGAATTAATATCACAAAAAATTGAAACTGTAAATATGGAATTTGTAAAGAGAGATATAATTCGATTTATAAAAAACCCTAAACAATTGGATATACGGTCGTCCACATACTTTCATGACTTAGTTTCACACTTACAGATAGAATAAATTAAAGATTGGATTTTGGAAATATAATTCAGAAGCTCTTGTTCTTCTATTTTATGACATACTACAGCTAAAACATTAAGGTTTAATTCATCCTATTTTAGCATGAATTCTATATAAGCTATTACAGTGTCGCTTTTAGCGGCGCACTTGGGACTATAGGTATGTTCGCCACTGCGTTCAAAAGCCAGTTCCATTTCATCCCTTGTACCTATATAAGTTCGATGAGTTACGCGATCATTGATGAACCCAAAAAGTTAAAAAAATTTAATTCTTAAACATAAATATAATGAATTTTTCTTTCAAAAAACAAACATCATTAATAAAACGTACCAGCTCAAATTATTCTTTACTATATATTTGGAGGGATACCTTCATACTGATGAATCAAATAAAAAGTAGTGATAAACAAAAAGAGTTTTAATCACGTAGCTGAGTGACCCTATTTCAAAATAGAAAAATGAAAAATAAGTCTACTAATCTACAATTCTTTTCTCAAACTTTGTTTTCTCTAAATTTATTCATCTATGATCAAAATTTATATCATAATTGTATACTAACTTATTAAATGAACAGTGTAAATATTTAATTTAAGTTAATAAAAATCAACTAATTAAACACTTATTCCTTACATTTACCAAATTAAAAAAAAGACTTTGAAAGTCTAGAAACCTTGTTCTTATAAAATATATCGAAAGCTCAGTAAATACTGGGACTATTATAAAGGCATAGGGACCTCTTTCTCTGCCACTAGGAATACAAATTGAATCAAAACCCTCTAAATCTTATGATTTAGAGGTTTTTTGCATTTAGATCATAGTCAAATTATTCATTTTCTCTCATTCTTAAAGGAGTAAAATCGAGACCCTAAAAAAAACAGTTAACGGAAGCCGATTATCATCTCTGGGGCGAATTACGCCAAGATAAAGTCGCCCCAAATCGGGCATGGATCAGTTACAAAATGGAAGATGAAAGTGGCATTGATACTTTGTTAGTGTCTAACATCACTACAAAGAAAACCTACTATTTCCCCTCTGCCAATAATTCACTATTCGCTGGTACTAATTATTTTGTTTGTCAGGATACCAAAGCATTTCACCTTTTGAACCTGGCAACAGGAAAACAGGAGTTGTATACTCCAATTAGCCATAGCGACTATTCCACAGAAACCAACCAACTTCTTTTCCTGACTAAATCAGATCAGGTATTAACCATTATGAATCTGAAAACCAAAGTCAAAACTACGATATGGCAGGAATTTTATGTGTTGGTTACGAAAAGAATAGTGGTAGTCAAACTTTGATTGAACCACTCCTCTTTTTAATACAAAAACAAATTCTAAATCAAAAATCCCCAATATTGGAAATAAACTCCAATTAAAATAAGCGAGAATAGGATGGTTGCAATTATACTTGTATCAGAGATAAACTTAATTTTAAATAAAAAGTAAATTATAGAAATTAATGTCAATGCTATAAAAAACCATTGAAGAATAAACAAATAGCTAAATTGATTTGGCAATCCAAACGCAAGAATATAAAAATTATCCTGAGCAGTATTGTTGATAGCTAAAACCAATTCAACAATTGTAAATAGTCCTAACACAGAGGTTATTACAATTACCAACTTCATCAATTTATTCTGCATAGAAACTTTTCTGTTTTTTATTAGCGTATAACAAAAATTGAAAATTGAAATTAATAGGATAATAATAGCTATAAAGAATGGAGCAAAAAATAGCAGGTTGAATTCTTTTAGACTATCGCAGAAATTTAAAATTCCTCTGTTAATTTTTATATCGGTAACGAAATGATTTTTTTCATCTGATTCTAATGATTCTATTTCGTTAGTATTTGGTTTTTGGTTTGGATTATTTATGAATTTATTAACGATTTCAGATCCTGCGAAACTAGGACCATGACCTAAGCTAGGTACATTAACTAAAAAGCTGTTTTTGAATTTTCCGTTTGTTATTTTTCCGTTTGAAGCGGGAGTGATAGGGTCAAATCCTCCTGAAAACACTAAAACAGGTGAGGTTAGCGTGAATAGATTAGATAAATCATTCAAAGTCTTTGATGAACTAGTAGTTCCTAAATTCCATTTATCACATACTGAAAAATCTGATTTATAAAAAGACAACCCTCCTTTTAATTTTTTATATTTAAGGGCATCATTATCAAATTCCGAAATTGAATTATTAGGGATAGCCTCATTACAAGTCACACAATAATAGGCTCCATAATCTAAACCTAAAGCCCCTGAAAAAGCAGCTACTAATGAACTCAAAGTACTTTTGTTTCCTTTATTAAATTCGGTGATTAATAAGGGCAATACTTCGATTAATTGTTTATGATATAGGGCTTGTTGAATGGAAACTTTAAAATCTTCTACATTATAGGTAAACTCCCCACTAGAAATTTTTTTCTTGTCAACTTTAACTGTAATAGGATTTTTTTCTAACTTTTCTATTGTTGCATAATAGGTGCTTTCTAAATTTTGGTATTGTTTATTACAATTAGGATCATTTTTACAGGCTTCGAAAACTTTCTTAAGACTATTAATGTAATTTGAAGTATTATGATTGTAATACTGTGAAATATCCGAAATCGAAGAGTCTAAAATTAATGATTTTATATCATCTGAAAAATCATTTGCATAAACCTGAGCTGTGTATGTTCCATAAGAAACACCATAAACATTCCAATTCTTATACTTCAAAGCATTCTTTAAAGCATTCAAATCTTTAGCAATTGATTTACTATTGTATGCGTTTAAATCAATATCTCTATTTAGTAAATCCTGTCTGCAAGACATGGCTGCTATAATTTTTTGCTGTTCATCTTGTCCACTATTCTGATTTTTTGCCAATATTTCTAAAAACTTCTTCCCTAAGTCAGGACAAAATTTAGGCAAAGAATTACCAGTACCCCTAACATCAACTAAAACAATATCACTGTTTTCCCTTAATGGATGATTTAGCCAATTCCAAATTCCACGAATCCCACTTCCACCTGGACCACCTGATATAAAGATAACAGGATTTGAATCTGTTTTTTTTGAGGTGCTTTTTAAAATTGCAACTGCCATTTTTACTTTTTTATCTGAGGGATTATCCCAATTTTCAGGAACAGTTAAATAACTCCATTCTATATTATCTTGATTTATTGCTTTTTCTTCGGGAAAAAAAGTAGTAGTTTTTTCTAATTTAAAAGCATTTGTTTGAGAAAATAAACAAGATGGTAATAATGATAGTAACAAAAAGAGCGTAATTAAATTTTTCATTTGTTTTTATGTTAATTGATTTGAATTTGTTTTATGGAAATTTCGTTAAAGTATTCTTTGAATGAAAGACAACATTTATATTGATTGTCTATTTTTATTTTTTGTAAATAGTATTTTTCTCCATTGATATGAGTCGTATTATCAAAAATTTCAAATGATTTTAGAGGAATTGTTAATCCGTGTCCATTTAATTTTATAACTGCTTCTTTTTGAGTCCAATAATCAAAAAAAGCTTCTTTTTTATTGTGATTTAAAATAATCTTATGCCATTCATTATCTGTAAATTGCGATTTAAAATAATTTATTTCAATATCCGTTACAATTTCAATATCAATTCCAATTTCAACTTTGTTACTCATGGCACAAACAAAAATGTCACCTGAATGTGAGATATTAAACCAGATTGAATTATCATCAAAATAAGGCTTATTATATTTTGTGTGTTTTATCACTTTATCGTGAGGATCATCTTTATAAATTTCCTCAATCCCCTTAAACAACAATATTCTACCTAAAAATGACAATTGTGCATCTTGCCATCTTCGGTAACGCTTAATTTTCTCTTGATAATCGGCTGGAAATTTCACCAACTCATTTTTCAACAAACTTTCGTGATTTTCTTCAGACAGATAAGAATAATAGATGTAAATCAAAACTTTTTTTTTTTAGAAATTAAAATCAAAATCAAATGATGTATTCTTTTCTAACTCTAATTTAATATCAATTAAATCTATTTTCATTGATGGGTTTTTATTTATTTTACTTAACAGATTGCTATATTTTTGAACAATGATTTTAATTGTAACTTCTTCAAATAAATCACAATTATAATCTATAATACCT
Source organism: Flavobacterium sp. CG_9.1 (assembly GCF_015751645.1). Lineage (NCBI taxonomy): Bacteria > Pseudomonadati > Bacteroidota > Flavobacteriia > Flavobacteriales > Flavobacteriaceae > Flavobacterium > Flavobacterium sp. CG_9.1. The sequence goes on along the minus strand of NZ_JADOVC010000054.1, from coordinate 3,748 downwards.
TTTAGCCTATTATCACTTTCAAACAAATTAAATACAATAGGTAATCTACTGAATTTATGATCAATAGGATAAGAAGTTAATTTAAAATCATTTAATTTATCAATATTCTCAAAGGAAAATTCTGGATTCTGAAATACCAACATAACATCGAAAACAGATTGAGATACTTTGGCGAAAGGAATAGATTGATAATCATTAATCTCCAATAAATTCCTTTGAGTATTTTTCAAGATAGTAACAAAATTCTGCTCTGCCTTAATTTGTGATCTTAAAACAAGTGTCTTAATAAACATCCCTATTTGATTATTTATCTCCAGAATATTTCTCCCCGAGTGAACAGTTCCTATACAAATATCATCATGATTAGTGGTTTTAAAAATCAAAACATTTAAAGCTGCCACTAAAATGGTGTATAAAGTAACTTGATTCTCAAGAGCTAATTCTTTTAAAGTTGTAGTTGTATCGTGTGTCAATTCAAACAAATAGTTGCTTCCATTTTGTTGATTGTGTTCTGTACTAAAATCCTTATAAAATGATTCTTTAGGTCGAAAATTTTGAAGATAATTTTCCCAAAACAACTCATTCTTAACAGCATTATTTTTCATTTTTTTGTTAAACCATTCGGAGTAATCTCTAAATTGATATTTTAAACCATTTACTTTTAATGCATCTGGAGAAGTACTTTCTTCTGGAAAAGTTAATGTTTCTCCAAGGAAGAAGGAAACGTCTTTTTTATTTTTATAGGAAATGGATTCTTCTGTGGCGGTTTCATTATAATTTTTAATTAATTCTTTGATAAAAATTTCTACTGATAGACCATCCATTATAATATGATGCGTAGAAAAAAGCAGTAAATATTGATTGGTTTTCAATTCAAGTAATTGAACCCTTATTAATAAATCTATTTCTAAATCAAATTTAGTATTAACGAATCGACTGATAACTTCTGCGATCGTATCGTTTTTTAATTGATGTACGGAAATTTCAAATCTAACTTTTTCGGCAGCACTAATTTTTTGATAAGGAATGCCCTCTTTTTCAATAAAATTGGTTCTTAGGATTTCATACTTCTCAATGATTCGATTTATTGATTTTGTAATTTTATTTAAATTTACAATACCCTCAACACTATAACCAACAGACATATTATAGGCTATAGAACCTCTAATTTGTTGAGAAGCCAGCCAAATAGTGTATTGAGCAGGAGTTAAACTATATAAATCTTTGATTTCTGATAATGGTAGAGGCTTCGACTGTGTTAGTTTGAATTCTTGTAAATAGACAGCTAGCGACTCAACGGTAGGAAAGTCAAAAATCGTTTTTAAAGTAATCGAGAATGAAAGCTGTTTAGCAATTAATCCGATTAATTTAACTGCGTTTAATGAATGACCACCGAGTGCAAAAAAATTATCATTTACACTTATAGGCTCTTTAGTATTCAATACGGCTGCCCAGCATTCCGAAAGTTTTTTTTCTAAGTCAGAAATAGGGGCTTTAAAATCATCATGATTTTCATTTTGTTGAACGACTCTTTGCAACAAAGATTTTCTATCCACTTTTTGATTTAGAGTAAGCGGAAATTCTTCCAAAGGAATGATTGCATTTGGAATCATATAGTGTGGAAGATTTATTTTTAATGCTGCAATGATTTTTTCTATATCAATTGCTTTTTTACTTTTTAAAATATAAGCCACTAAAAAAGCGTCCTGTTGATCTCCTTTTTTAGCAATTACTACAGAATCATTAATTCCTTCTATTTGATTTAATTGCGACTCTATATCCCCTAGCTCAATTCTATAACCTCTAATCTTAACCTGATTATCATTTCTTCCTAAAAATTCAATTTCCCCTTTATCATTCCATTTACCAACATCTCCAGTTTCGTATAGTAAACTTGTAGCATCAAATGGATTTTTGATAAATTTATCATTAGTTAATGATTCATTTTTATAATATCCTTTTGCCAATCCATCGCCTGCTATATAAATGGCTCCAGCCGTTCCTATTGGCTTGGGGCTTAAGAATGAATCTAAAATATAAAACAGTGTATTATTTATTGGTTTTCCTATGTTGGCTGCATCTTTTGGATGTTCTATTTTTTTTAAGCTGGACCAAATAGTAGTTTCTGTTGGTCCATACATATTCCAAACTTCCAAACAATTTTTGAGTAACTTTTCGGCTAATGCTTCACTTAATAAATCGCCTCCGCAAAGCACTTTTAACCCTTTGCTTCCATCCCAATCAGCATTAAACAACATTTGATAAAAACTTGGAGTAGCTTGAATAATAGTAGCTTGTGTTTTCTCTAATTTTTCAATAATCAAACTAGAATCTGATAAAACATTATGACTTGCAATATACAAAGTAGCTCCAGATATTAAAGGTGCAAAAAACTCTAAAATTGAAATATCAAAAGAATAAGTCGTTACCGAAAAAAAAATATCATTTGAACTAACTCCTGGTTTTTTTTGGATACTGCACAGAAAATTAAGCAACGATTGATGTCTTATTTCAACGCCTTTTGGATCTCCGGTTGAACCCGAAGTATAAATTATATATGCGGTGTCTTTAGGAGAAATTGTTGTGGATAGATTTCCTTTAAATTCATCAATCCCTGCCAAAATATTTTCTAATGACACTTTCACAACATCTTCAACACCTTCTAATTCATATTCTTTTTCACTAATAAGCAATTTACTTTTGCTATTATCAACAATATAACATAATCGCTCTTTTGGAAAAGTTGGATCCAATGGAATATAGGATCTGCCTGATTTTAATATCCCTAATAGAACAGCTACCATATTGGCAGACCTGTTTAATAAAACACCAATCGGCGATTTATCCTGTTCCCCATAAGTAGCGATAAGATATTCCGCTATCTGGTTTGATGATTTGTTAAGTTCAGAATAAGAATAGGATTTATAATCATCTTTTAATGCTTCTTTTTCTTGGTTTTTCAATACCTGTTCTTCAAATAAATCTAATACCGTCTTATCTTTTGGATAATTAAAATTTGTATCGTTAAAACAAAATAATATTTGTTTCTTTTCTTCTTCCGATAAATAATCTAACTCTTTTAGTTTTTTATTTGAATTAGTTAAGACAGCATCTATTAACTTTTCAAATTGATTGACTATTTGAGTTATACTTGCATTATCAAAATAATTCAAATTGTAATCAAAATCGATTTTCACATCTTCCGATTCATCAAATTCTCTTATATATAGGGCTAAAGCCACTCTTTCTGATTGATGACTCAATGGGATTACTTTGGTTTGTGTATTTTTAAAATTGGTTGAGTAATCTTGTTTTTCGTAAGAAAGTGTAATATTAAATAATCTCTCCTTTTGACTATGCAACTGAATTTCTTGAATTAACTTTCCTAATGGTAGTCGTTGGTGGCGATAATCTTGTCTTAATTGGTTTCTTATATCAATTATTAAATCTTGAAAAGTAGTTTCAAAATCTAATGCCATTCTTAAAGGAGAAACACCCATAAAAAGGCCCACCGTTTTTTTATAAGCAGATTTATTTCTGTTTAAAACGGGCAAACCAATGGCAAAATCGTTGTTTTCGTGCTTTCTACCGAAATAGGTATATAAAACTCCTAAAATCAAATGGAAAGTAGAACATTTATAGCTTGTGGCTAGGTTGTATATTCCAGTCATGATGTGCCACTAATTCCGGTCATGATGTGCCACAAAATAATGAGCTAATTTCTGTTCAAATTTACATTTTTTTATTG
>NZ_JADOVC010000053.1:0-9129 GCF_015751645.1 Flavobacterium sp. CG_9.1 | reverse complement strand
CTTCTGATCTAAAGTCCATTTCTTGTATTTCATGTTTCAAATATATAAGTTTGAAATTTAAAATAACACTCCGAACTTATCGGGGGCTAAAATATTTAGTATAGAGGAAAGCGCTGTAGAAGGAGATCCAAGTAATCCAAAACCACCGAGAAACTAACTATTTAATTGTAATTAATTGAAGAAAGACTATGAGATTTATTTATGAATTACATAGTCTTCTTTATTTCAAAATACTATATTTGAAATTTTAAAATAATAACTGTATTTTGATTACTCGAACTAAATTTTTTTGTCTATTTCTAATTTTTTTTATTTTTTCCTGTAAAAAAAGTACAAACGTTTTATTTGATAAAAGTCATATTGATGATTTATCTGGAAATAGAAAAGAGAAATATTTAGATTCTTTAGTAGTTTCATTAAAATCTAAAAAAAATGATGCTACTGTCAGAGATATGTATTTAAAGATAGCCTCTGAATATTATTATATAAATAATCCTAAAAAATCTTTAGATGTAAGTTTGAAATCTTTGCAATTATCAAAGGATTCTAATGATAGTATTAGAATTGCAAAATCACTATATTTTGTGGGTGATTGTTATGAAAATTCAAAAAAAGATACAGCTTATTTTTATTATTTGAAAGCTCAAAAAGTATACGAAAAAATCCAGGACAATGATAATGTTGGTAGAATGCTATTCAATAAAGCTTATGTTTTATTTTATGATGGAAATTATGTAGAATGCGAAGTTGAAATTTCTAAAGCATTGCAGTATTTAAAAAAATCTACAAATCACCAGTTGATTTATTCTTGTAATACATTAATGGGTAATTGTTTAGAGAAATTGGTTAATTACGATAAGGCATTATGGTATCACAAGGTGGCATTAAGTGATTTAGAAAAAATGAAAATTAATGATAATGATAAAGATGGAATAAATAATTACAATGTAACTTCTATTATTAATATTTGCAATTTACATGATTTAAAAGGCGAATTTCCGAAGTCAATAAAAAAATTACAAGCTTTACTTTCAGAAGAGTTAAAAAAAAAATGGACTAGATTATATGCCAATGTTTTAAGCAATTTGGCTTATTCCAAGATGAGAAATGGAGATTATGAAAATGTAGAGTCAATGTTTTTTGAATCCTTAAAAATTGTTGACAGTATTGGAATAGATTCTGATATTTTATACAAAAAGATACATATTGGAGAATATTTTTTAACTCAGAAGGATACTATAAAATCAATTCAAAGTTTAAAAGAAGCGAATCAATTAGCAATTAAAATTAAAAGTAGTAATGAAATTTTAACTTCATTAAAATTACTTTCCAAAGTAGATAAAAAGAAAAGTTTGTTTTATACAAATGAATATATTAAAGTAAGTGACAGTATTAATACAGTTCAAAAAAATACTCATAATAAGTATGCCAGAATTGAATATGAAACTTCAAGGATAGAGGATGAAAATAAAGTTTTGACAAAAAAGAACTTTTACATTTTAATTATTTCATTTGGATTAATTTTATTATTAATAATTATTGTTATAAGATATTTAAAATATAAAAATAATGAGTTACGGTTTTTAAAGAAACAACAAAAAGCTAATGAAGAAATATACCAACTGTTAACTGAGCAACATGAAAAAATAAATGTTGCAAAAGAGAATGAGAAAGCTAAAATAGCAAAAGAATTGCATGATGGCGTAATGAATAAAATTTATGGTGTCCGAATGAATTTAGGTTTTTTCAATTCTAAAATTGACACAAAAATAATTGAAAAAAGAAAGGAATATATTTTTGAATTGCAAAATATTGAAAATGAGATTAGAACGATATCACATGACTTAAGTCGAGGTTCTTTCTTGGAGGGCAATGATTTTAATGTGTTGCTATCAAGTTTAATTGAAAATCAAAAAGATATAAGTAGTACTCAGTTTAAATATTTAAATGATGAAACGTTTGAATGGACAGCTATTCAAAATATAGACAAGATAAATTTATATCGTATAATTCAAGAGGCCATTTTAAATACTAATAAATATTCAAATGCAAAAAATTGTGAAATAAGAATTCAGAGGAGGAATGACAATGTTTTAAAACTAAGTATTAGTGATAACGGGGAAGGATTTGATATTAAAAATAAAAAAAGGGGCATTGGATTAAACAATATGAAAGAAAGGGCGAATTCTTTAAAAGGTCAATTTAATATCGAATCAAAAATTGGAGAAGGGACAAAAATTGAAGTTATATTTAATTTTAGACAAAAGTTTGACTAGCATTCGAAGTGTTATATTGTAGTTATCCTTTTACAACGAATTTGTGAACATTTTAAGAGTGGACATGCTAACTTAGCCATCACATAAAGTTAAGAAATAATCTTAATTTTAACCTATGAAACAAGTGCGAAAAATTTACGATAAAGCTTTTAAAGAGAAAGCGGTCCAACTGAGTTATGAGAGAACAAACATATCCGAATTCGCCAGAGAGTTAGGAGTAACTGCTCCGCAATTGTATAAGTGGCGCAAAGATTTTGAGGAGTTTGGAGAAGGAAGTTTTCCTGGAAAAGGGAATTTAAAACTAACTCCCGATCAAGAAAAAATCTATGAACTGGAGAAGAAACTTAAAGATGCCGAGTTAGAGCGTGATATATTAAAAAAAGCAATCGGCATTTTTTCCAAGAGCGGTCGATGATTTATAGTTTCATTAAAAACAATGAACAACTATTCCCGATTGAAAAAATGTGCAAAGTTCTACAAGTGAGCAGTGGAAGTTATTACCGATGGAAAAAACAAATAATTAGCGCTAGGTTGCAACGAAAAAATGCCATAAAAGAGCGGATGACATTGATTTATTTTGAATCCAAGCAACGATACGGAAGTCCTAGAATAACATTAGAACTACAAAGTTTTGGTTATAAAATTTCAAGAATTACTGTAGCAAAATATATGAAACAGCTAGGCTTACGAAGTAAATTGAGCAAGAAATTCAAGGTAACAACCAATTCTAATCATAATTATTTAGTCGTTGAAAATGTATTAAATAGGGAGTTCGCCGTGAATATGCCTTCAAAAGCTTGGGTTTCTGATATCACCTATATTCAAACCAAAGAAGGATTTATATATCTGACAACTATTATGGATTTATACGATCGAAAAATTATAGGTTGGAGTTTGAGCGATGGTATGAGTACAGATGAAACTACTCTTAGAGCTTGGAAAATGGCGATTAAAAACCGAAATATTGAAAAAGGCTTAATTTTTCATTCCGATAGAGGTGTTCAATATGCCAGCAAAAAATTTGTAAATGTTCTTGATTCTTATAAAAAAATAACCCGCAGTATGAGTCGCAAAGGAAATTGTTGGGATAATGCTGTAGCGGAAAGCTTTTTTAAATCCTTGAAAACTGAATTGATTTATGGAAACAAACTCATTTCTAAAGAACAAATGAAACTGGAAATCTTTGAATACATAGAAATTTGGTACAACAGAAAAAGGAGGCATTCTGCTTTGAATTATGCAACTATTGAAGAATTTAACAATCAAATTAATTATAAAAATGTAGCTTAACTTACTGTGCAGTTTTTATTTGCATATCCAAAAATTTAAAATCTAACAAACTGATAATAGAACAAAAGAAACTCTTGCTAGAAGAGACTCAAGAAAAGATGTTTTCTGTAGAAGAAAAGTGGATTAAAAATGAGATTTCAAAAGATACTTATGATAGATGGTATGCTACTTATAGTAGTACTATCCATTCATGTAAAGATGCAATTGAGCGTTTAAGTAAAGTTGAAACACATGCATTAAAAATTTTACAGAAAAAATTACACTTACTCGGAGATCTAAAATCTATATATAATAATGCAAATATTATCCAAAAAAGGGAATTTGTCAAATTGGTGTTCGATAGCAATTTATACTATCAGGAAGATGTCTATCGAACACCTACCATGATACCGATAATGTCTCGGAATCACCTGTTAATGCAGGAAAAAGGGTTGTTGATTTACAATAAAAAAAGGGATGACTTTTCAATCATCCCATCCAGTGGAATGAATGGGATTACAATCGAACAACTTATACCTATTTTGACTTTTTTTGAAAATTTAAAATAGTCTAAATATAAAAATAACGACATTGTCTTCCAATGGCGTTATTTGTCTTTCTGTGGAATGAATGGGATTACAATCGAACAACTTATACCTATTTTGACTTTTTTTGAAAATTTAAAATAGTCTAAATATAAAAATAACGCCATTGTCTTCCAATGGCGTTATTTGTCTTTCTGTGGAGTCGCCGAAATCACCATCGAACACATAAATCCAATATTAATGTTTATAGATAGCTTGGAAAAATAGCTCGTTAACCTCTATATTTATTATGGTCTTTAATTTTCATTTTCAATATCTGAACTACTTTTCTAAACCAATAATAATTAGTGTATTTTTTATGTTTTTTTTTCGAAATGGAGTTTTTTAAATTTAAAAAATTATTGATTATCCGCAATTTGTCATAATCCCGTAATGCCTGCTATCACTAGTCTGTGGAAGAGTTTTTCTCCACAATATCTTCGATTCAGCTTGTAAATGAACTCATTTAAGTACAATTGTAAGTACTTTCCTTTAATTTTATGATGATTTCCCAGAAAATTACGTTTTGCATTGCTAATTGCGATATGAACCCAGCGTAAAGTCTCTTTGGTAGTTTGCTTATCTGATTTTTCAGTAACATGCAATTTTACATAGTCAGCGATGTCGATATAGGAAGTACTTTGGTCTGAGAAAACGATACTTTTTTCGGCAATTGATTCTTTTATTGTCTCGTTAATATTTTTTGCAGTGTGATCTGGCAGAATTTTAGCTTTAAAATATCTACTATGATTTGATTTTTATCCAGTTTCAATATCTTCCAAAGGTGTAGATTCAGCTATAATAGCAACATTTGATTTTCCTACCGCGCCACGACCTCTAATGCCTTTCTCTTGTTCAATTTCTGATGATTCAATTGTGAAGTAGCCTTCGTAAAATTCAATCATTCGCTCCAAAGTATAGCGCGAATCCCTGTTACCCATTCCTTTTCGCAACTTATGAACCATAGCCCAAACGGGTTCATACCTTTTTAATCCAAGTTGAATTTGAATTTCTTTAGTTGAAAATCCTTTCTTCGTGGCGGTCAGCAAATACATTGTTTTATACCAAATCATAAAAGATAAATTGGAGCTTTGCATAATAGTTCCACTACGCAAAGAAATCCTTTTTGTGCATTCTTTGCATTGATAACTCCAGATGCTTTTTATCCAAAAATGATCTTTACATCTACATTTGCATTGAACACCGATCTTATCTCTCTCTTGTTTAAAATGATTTCTACAAGACTCCTCACTTTCAAAATTTGCTGTAAAAATGAATAAATTCATCTTTTATAAAGATAAGGAATTTGAATAAATATTGGTGATTGCGGACAATCAAAAAAATTATAATTAAAAATGTTTTAGGTGTTCGACTATGGAACACCTTTTTAAACTATAAAATTACAGTTTGTAAGTGTTTTAAAAACAAACCTACTCAAAGAAAGAACTATTTATGACAATTATAAATTCTTTCATATTATCAGAAAAGAAGTCGGAGATACTGAAATTTTTAATAACGAATTACTAGGTGATTAATTTTTTCAATCGAGTTGAATTTTTTCTATCTGTAAGTTTCCAACCAAATCATGAAAGTATATAGGTGACCAGATATCCAGTTGTGCCGGGTCTTTTACAAAACGAATTACATCTTTTTTTACGTAGTCCATATTTACAGTATCTTTTTTTTTTGAAAGTAATTCTCTGAATTCAATTTCTGAGATTGTTTCCTCTTTCCAGTCGCCGCTTTCTTGTGCTCTTGTTAAGAAATGACTAAGATTAAGTTTAATTCCTTTTTTAATATACCATTCCATATCGTACCAGTCTCGTCCTTTAACATTAGTGCCCCATTTGCGGAAAAGCAGTGCATGCATCTTACTGGCAAAGAGATCTGGAAGAGTAAAGCACTTAACATAAAAAGATAAAGGTCGTAAGAGAAGTTTTTCTTCTGTTTTAAAATTCAAAGGGGGGGCTGTATCTACCTCAATCTTAATTTTTATGTTAGCTTTGGTACCAACGCCAATTTGCGGTGTGATAGTTTCCAGTTTTAATTCGCGCCATAAAGTTTCCGATTTTAAGAAAGCTGAATTGATAGTACTCTGCTTCACTTTCTGTTTCTCACTGATACTTACATTCATTCCTAATCCTGCAAATTCATTTACAATTGCATCTTGGTACTTTAGCAAAGAAAAATCTTGTTGTGCCTGTAGTAAGTAGAAATCAAGGTCTTCGGAGAAACGATCCAGTTTATGGAATATTCTCAAAGCAGTCCCACCATAAAATGCTGCTTTGTCAAAAAAACCGGATCGGTAGAGTCCAGCCAGAGCAATCTCCTGCATGATTTCGCGAAGTGCAGATTGTGCTTCTTCTTTATTTTTAGGTTTGTAACTTTCAAGCCATTCTTTAATCATAATTTCTCTATCATTCTTATTACTATTTCCAAGCTCTCTTTTTTTGGTGCGTCTGATAACCAGGAACGCATTTGGGTTGTATCGAAATCTTTTAAATCGGATTGCTCCATTCTTAAATTTTCGAAAACATAATTTTGGGCATTGTTCATGCTTCTTAATATAACTCCGGGTGTAGTTCCTATTTTATCAGCTAGGGCTTTTTCTGGTGAGGACATAATTACCCTCTGATTCTCCTGAAGTAATACATTTTTAATTCCAAAAGCATAATAAGGCAGTGGAAGATAGGAATAGCTATATAATCCAATCGAAGTCCTGAAGTCTTTTGAAGGTTTTATTGTCATTGAGGTTACAGCGTATACGCGTTCTGGAATCAAGTTGTAATGTGATAAAGCGGTCTCCATCGATATATAGCTGGGGCCATAAATATGATTGGCAATTAGACTACTTTCGGGTATTTGCATATTTGTGTTTTCTCCAGGAATGTAGATCCCTCGTTTTACAGATTTGATTATTCCTTTTTCTTTCAGCGCTTTAATTTTATCATTTGGTCGCTTGTATTGATGCAGTATACTGGTCAAAATTTGATGTGTTATGGGCTGTCCTTCGAACGTAGATAGTAATTTTATAAAATCCATGATTAAGAAATTTTTGTTAAATTATAATGAGATACTCGATATTTTGCCGAGTATCTATTATAAAAACTACATGTTATAATGTGATTATAAAATTAGATAATCGGTATTTAGTCGATTATCTGTCTGTAAATATACATAGAATTTATGTGATCTTGGTTCATCTTTAAATTAAATGTAAATTAATTTATTGTACTATCAGTATTTTAAATAATTGGATATCAATTTCAATTTTACGTTTTTTGGATTCATTAAAAATGGCTTCCTTTTTATCGTACAACAATGAAACTAAATGGTTTATTTGTAAGGTTTTAACTCAATTTTAACATAAAAAGTGTTCGACACCCACATTAGATATTCCGACGAAAGTACCACACGATTTCGTACTAAAGGACGCCATTTATTCCGGAGCAAAGTACGACAGTCAAACTGTCCTTTATCATCACTAAGTAAAGATGATATTTTTCAAAGTTAATAATTTTTTTTAGTTCTCAAAGATTTACCTGTTAATGCTATTCTCTGCCCTGAAGCTGACAATGTGTACATAATAGCATCGGCTAGCGTTGGCTCTTCAATGAAGTTATACCAAGTGTCTACGGGCAACTGTGAAGTAATCGTAGTTGATCCTATACCATATCTATCCTCTAGTATATCAAGTAAGGCAATCCTTGCATGGTTGTTTAAGGCTTTCAATCCAAATTCGTCCAAAATCCACACGGCATTGTTTATCTTCTCTTGATCCTACAAAAGTTCACAGAACCTGAAATATTGAAAGCTCGATGGGTATTCTTTAATATATTCTTCCCAAAGCAGTAGGCGTGTTACACCAGTTCGATTAAGTTCCTTGCCAAAGTAACCACTCCGGTTGCTAAAATGAACTTTCCGCAGGTCAGCATCGTCCACTATATCAGGCTTTAAAAGCCCAAGGATCTGCTAAAGGTCTTGTTCAGAGCGCTTTAACTACTCTTTAAAATCAACTCTTGTTTGTACAAATTTTTGCAAATAAATCGCAATCGTTTTTCTGGATATCTTGACTTCCTTTTCTAGAGCACGATGTGAAACACCGCGCTCTAGAAAAGGAAGTATTTGCCTTATCTTAATCATACTAAGTAGTTTATTTGCCGTATTGCAAGAGGTTTTTATGATTATAAACCAAACTTTTACATAATGGCTGTTAAATCTATACTTTGTGAGCTAATGGATAAGGAATAGGTGGTGTACTTTGTGCGGGAATGTCAGTCCGTTAAAAGTATTAAATCAGGAGTAAAGTGGCGTACTTTGCTCCGGAATAAGTGGAAACCTTTCCAGCGGAATCGTGGCGACCTTTCCAGCGGAATGGGTGGCATACTTTGTAGCGGAATATCCATCTAGGATAAATCGCTTGTTTTGTATATATCCAAAACGGCAATTTTGTCATAAAACAAATCAAAAATGGCACAACATCAACTGAAATGCAAACTAGATTTTTTGATTTTTTAATGTCACATCTTCAATTGGAATGCAAACTAGATTTTTGTCGGTTTTTGTGGCACAGCATTAACTGGTTTATCCAACAACAGTAAAGGAATCGATTCCTACATAGTCCGAATTTATAAAAACGAACCACAAGCGTATATTCGTGCGACGGATGATGATTCAGGAACCATGTCTTCTTGGTTCGTGATGCGCAGTATTGGTTTATCTGCTGCTAACGTTGGCGATCCTATTTATTATTTGACAGCCTCAATATTTGAACAAATTACTTTACAATGGGAAAATAAAAAGTCTTTTACCATAAAAGTTAAAAACTACAACAAAGACACTGCTATCCGAAAGTTTTGAATAAAACTTAAAAATACTTTGTTAGGTATTGTATTTGTTGAGTCTTTTTTTTTTTATTGAGAAAATAAGTCAGGTTTAAATATGATTTTGTTTTGGTTAATTACTTTCTTAGCCCCTTCATTTACTTGATTGCAGACATA
>NZ_JADOVC010000052.1:0-9601 GCF_015751645.1 Flavobacterium sp. CG_9.1 | reverse complement strand
AGTTATTTCCGATTTCAGCCGCGCAACAGAAAATTAAAACTTAAAAACTATCTTAAGTTTTTGAAAAAGTTGCATCGTGAATAGGTCGCAGCATATAAAATTGATAAAATATGCAATTTATAATGTCATAATTATAAGAGAGTTTATTTAAAACATTAAACGTAAAAAAATATACATATTAACCTAATAATCATGCATAAATAAAAGTTTTCATTTAACTATTCTAAGTAATAACAAAATTATCAATCAAAAAGATGAAGTTTTAGAACTCATAGAGTTATTATTGTGAGTAAAGATTCACTTGCAATAAAAGTGAATTAACAAATGTTATGGTGAGTTTTTTTATTAACAGAAAAAAGTGAATATCTTTTGCAAGTAAGACAAATGGAGTTATTTTATACAAATAGAAAATTAATACAAACCTAGATCTTAATTTAGGATTATAGAATTAACCGAAAAACTGATAGAAGTGATTGGAACAAATCAAAAAAACTTATAGAATGTAAAGAGGTTGAACATATATAATGATTTACAATAATTTCAAAGATTTTTTTTAATTGATAGTGGATACTATTCAAGAATACCTTTAAAAGGTTAAGAGCAAATATTTAAATTTATGAAAATACAACACAGCAAATTGCAACACAGCACTACTAGAAAAAGTCTATATCTCATTAAATACTGTTTGATTTTACTCGGGTTTGTGCTTAATTCAAACTTGATTCATTCTCAAGTAGTTGAAAATAAGAAAACATATACTGCGGAAATGGACAATTTATTTTCGAATCTTAAGAAAAATGATATAAAAGAATTTAAAAATGGAATTCTGTATGATAGAGTCTATTCCATTGCAAGATTAGAATCTTTTAACAAGACGAATTCTTCAAATGGAAAAAATATACCAACCGTTTCAAACACTTCAAATTATCAACATTTTACGAGAGCTTGGGAAGAACTAAATACCGCAAGCATTAATCCAGATTTTATGGATTGGGATAAATTAACAAAAATTGCCTATTCTTTTGAAAGACAAAATAAAATACAAATAGCGATAATAAACGCCGATTTTACGACAATTGACACTACCGCATTGGGGCCAAATAATCCGAAATTAAAGATAGTTAATAAGAAAATGCAACGTATTGCAGATAAAAATCCTTACATACAAAATACGGTTTTTGTAGCGTCACCGTTGAATTCTAAAACTATTACAGAAAATTCAGCTACTTTTGAATTTGGAAAAATATTTCTTAACTTATCCTCAAAGAAAATTTTTCAATTAACAGCTGCTTTTGAAGATAATCAAAATTTCACTATCTTTGAAAATGGTGTAATTGTAAAAAAATCAATTACCGTACCATTCAAAACAAGTGGTGTAAAAAACATTATTTTTTCTGTTGTTTTCTCAGATAAAACTACACTTACGACCTATGCTAACTTTAGGGTTACTATCCCTGAAACAGCAATAACCAGTCGTTTGGCAAATAGTATCTCGGCAATGAAATATATTACTGCTACAAAGCCTTTTCAGGGGTACGATGAGACCACACCTAGTCTTGGTCAAGGTGAATATAAAATTTACTATGCCCCAAACCATACCCAAATAACAAAACCCTATATTGTGGTGGATGGGTTTGATCCTCATGATACGAGAAAGATTGACGATACTGACGATAATCCTGATAATGATTTGTATAGTATGATGAATTATAATATCCGAGATAATCTTGTGGATAATTTAAACGCAGAAGGCTATGATGTTATTATTCTTAATTTTCCAGAATATGTAATTGCAAGTGAAGAGTACTGTTATTATGAACAACCAAGTGATCCCGAACCAGTTTGTTATTGGTGGCAGCTTTATAGAGATGGCGGTGCCGATTATGTAGAGCGAAACGCAAAAGTGGTTGAAGCTTTGATTAGTGAAGTGAACACTACTCTTGCTAGAGCAGGTAGCACCGCAAATATAAAAATTGCTGGACCAAGTATGGGAGCACTAATAGTACAATATGCATTGGCTGAAATGGAACATAATAATGAGAATCACAATGTTAATTTGTTTGTTTCGTTTGATGGACCTCATAAAGGAGCAAATATAGCTATAGGAATACAAAAAACAGCAGAATATTTTAATATTGAAGATTTTCTCTATCCTCTAAAAACACCTTCAGCAAAACAAATGCTTATCAATCATTATTTGTCTGGTAGCGAAGGATTACCAGCAGGAGCACCTGGATTTAGAGATCGCTTTCAAAACGAATTGAATACTAAAGGTTTTCCAACACAATGTCGTAATATCGCAATGATTAACGGAAGTATAATGGGAGAACAAAAAGCAAGTCCTGCGACCAATATGGCCCACGTAGATGGTAGTGCTTATCTCTTGGGAGCAAGAAGAATTGGATACATTGATTATTCGCCAGACTCTGGGCAAAGACAAGTTTTTAGATATTTAAATCTTAATGCGTGGGGAATTTTTAGTCATACAGCTATTAGAAATAGCTCAACATCTTCCAACTTTGGCAGTTTAGATAATGCTCCAGGCGGATTCTTGAGCGTAAAAGGACGTTTAGAAAAAAGTTTTGGAGTTACATTTCCTTTTAATTGTAGTTTTATTGGTTGCAATTTAGAAAGTCTTCACGATTCTTCAGGAGCTGACTTTTTCAGTTGGTGGGAAAAAGTTGGTCTTTACAGCCTCATTTCATTTGCTAAAGTTAAAGTTTATGTCAATATTGTTGATGAATCTAGTTTTGTACCGACAAAAAGCGCTCTAGCATTTTCTGGAACAAATACTCTTTATAAAGAACAAATAGGTTGCAGGAATTTAGTTTGTACTGGCGAAACTCCTTTTAGTAGTTATTATGCACCAACGAGCAACCAAGAACATGCTTCATTGCATAATGATGGGGTTATATGGTTAATGGGAGAATTGACAGGACAATTCCAAAGTCCAACAGTTTATGCGGGGTGTACAAGTGGGCCTGTTGCGACAATTACAGGGGACAATAGTTTGTGCTATAATGCCAACGGTATGTATTATCTAAATAATCAATGCAATTCCATTACTTCCACAACTTGGTCAACATCGAGTAATTTACAGATGACTTATTCTAACAATGAACAAGTCTCAGTAAAATCGATCGACCCAGATATGACGTTTGGTTGGATAAGGGCTACATTGAGTAACGGTCAGACAGCTACAAAAAATATTTGTGGCAAACCTGATATTACGACTCAAATCACTCCTGCCACTTACCAACCAATAATTAATGTTATTGGGCAAAATTTCAGTCTATCTTCTCAAGGCATTTATGATGGTGCAACTTGGACTCAAACAGGCGGAAATGGGAGTTTAATTTCAAATGGTCTTTATTCTGCTTATGCAACAGGATCAGGAACAGATTGGTATGTAAGTGGAAATGTCATGTTAACAAACAGTTGTGGATCGAGTGTTGTATATTTTGATGTAGCACCTCAAGCAGTTTCAGACCCTTGCAGCACCTTATCTCTAAACAAGGTTAGTGCTAATACTTATAGAATTATTGCCCCCTGCGAACCAGCAATACAACAGTCTATTATGAAAACTCAAATTTTTAATGTGTATGGAACAAAAATTAAAGAGATACTTCCTGCACAAGACAAAATAGACCTAACCAACATTAGCAGTCCAGGGACTATACTAATTATAAAAGCAGAATCTAATGGTAAAACCATTACTGAAAAAGTGATTACTGATTAATAATCTAAAAAAAAACTATTGTGAAAAAGCTATTAAATTTTTTGATTCTTGGATTCGTTTTAGCCTTGTTTATTAATGCCTCGTGTACTGAACCTGATCCTCCTATACCTGCAGGAGACCATACTTTTTCTTGCAGCATAAATGGAGAATTATTTTTGCCAAAAGGAACTGGAGGTGGGTGGTCATCTTTACCCACTGGCGATGGCTTGTATTTTAATGAATACAATAGCAATCTTTCATACTCAGTTTCTGCATCTAATTCAAAGTTTAGAGTATATCTCGGGATATATAATTGGAAAGTTGGAAAATTTACCTTAACCGATAGTGATGGTGTGTTTCATCCCGGAGATAGGGGAGAAATTAATCACGCTATAGTTTTAAAAAACGGTGTAAAATACCTTTCTAAACAAGGTTCTGGTTCTGTAATTTTTACCGTAGGGACAGATACAGATTCGAAAGGCACGTTTGAGTTTGATGTCTATAACGAAAATAATAGTAATGATATTCTACATATAACTAATGGCCAGTTTGATGATTAAAAAAAATTATGAAAAAGATATTAAATTTTTTGATTCTTGGGTTCGTATTAACCTTGTTTATTAATGCCTCGTGTACTGAACCAGATCCTCCCATACCTACAGGTGATCATACTTTTTCTTGCAGAATAAATGGAGAATTATTTTTGCCACAAGGAACTGGCGGGGGTTGGTCATCTTTATCCACTGGCGATGGCCTATTTTTTTAATGAATACAACAGCAATCTTTCATACTCAGCTTCTGCATCAAATTCAAAGTATAGAGTATATTTCGGGATATATAATTGGAAAGTTGGAACATTTAGTTTAACCGATAGTGATGGTGTGTTTCATCCCGGAGACATGGGAGAAATTAATCATGCTATAGTTTTAAAAAACGGTGTAAAATACCTTTCTAAACAAGGTTCTGGTTCTGTAATTTTTACCGTAGGGATAGATACAGATTCGAAAGGCACGTTTGAGTTTGATGTCTATAACGAAAATAATAGTAATGATATTATACATATAACTAATGGCCAGTTTGATGATTAAAAAAAAGTTGTGAATAAGCTCTTAAATTTTTTGATTCTTGGGTTTATTTTAATGTTGTTTACAAACGCATCGTGTACCAAGCCGGATCTTCCCATACTTATGGGAGACCACACTTTTTCTTGCAGAATAAATGGGAAGTCGTTTCTACCTAAAGCTATTGGCGGATGATCTACATCACCTTCTAGTTCTCATGATGGGTTATCTTATTATTTAAGCCAGATTATTTTAATATTCAGATCAGACAGGTATATAGCATGTTCTATATTAATATTATTAACTGGAAATTAGGATTAATTTAATCGATAGCAATGGTTATGTAGGTCCTCAAAATGGAGATCCCCGCGACATAAATCACGTCATAGTTATAAAAAATGGAGTAAAATACCTTTCTAAACAAGTTTCTGGTAGTTTAATTTTTACTGTAGTGACTGATACAGATTTAAAAGGCACGTTTGAGTTTGATGTCTATAACGAAAATAATAGTAATCATATTCTATATATAACTAATGGTCAGTTTGATGATTAAAAAAAAGTTATGAAAAAGCTATTAAATTTTTTGATTCTTGGGTTTGTTTTAATGTTGTTTACAAACGCATCGTGTACAAAGCCTGATTCTCCTATACCTGCGGGAGATCACACTTTTTCTTGCAGAATAAATGAAGAATGATTTTTCCACAAGGAATTACTGGTGGGGGCTGGTCATCTTTACCCTCTGGCGATGGCTTGTATTTTAATAAATATAACAACGATCTTTCTTATTCAGTTTCTGTATCTAATTTTGGAATAAAACGACTACATCAAAATTCATAAAAAGGTTATATTTTTTAAAAATTAGAAATTTCTACTTTTAACAAACTAAAAATCAAATATCAATGCTTCTACATCAGAAGCAAGAGACCTTTATATAATTATTGTACAAAATTAAATGAGTGTATTACAGTTGAACTAAAAATAGATGATGAAAATAAAAGGCAATTTACAATACCAATAAAACTAAATATTGTTGATTTTTTTAATAAGTAAAAGTCAATCTAGCATAAAGATTTTATTAATGTTTTTTAGCTTCTTTATTTCATGTACAGAAGTGGTCTCTACTTTAGTAATTGGTTGTAAAAAGGAAGGGCTTAATATATTTTTATTTTATTAATATTATGCCCAAATAGATGTAATTGAAATCATGCGAACTACAAATTACAATTTATTATTGCTCTTTTAAAAGTTCCTCAATAAAGTAAGAGGTCGGCATTCCTGTTCTTGCAAAAAAAGCAGTAGCAAAACGTTGTGTGCTACTAAACCCAACTTCTTCTGCCAGTGCTTTATTTGTATAATTTCTCAACATCTTGTCTTCTTTCAATAAGATAATCAAATAATCCACTTTTAGGTCATTGAGATAATCTACAAATTTTTTATCTCGGTAATGGGATATTATTTTTGAAATATATCTTGTATTTGAATCAAAGGCTACTGCAAGCTTTGTCAGAGTCAAATCTTTTTCCAGAAATTTTTTATCCTTTTCAAATTTCTCCAATTGCTTTAAGACCGCTGCTACCGTGTCTTGATTTATGTCTTCTATTCCATTGGCTATGTTTTTGGATTCAAGTTTAGTGGCGACTTCACTTTTTTTCATCAATTCATCAAATCTTTGCTTATAGACTCTCTTGTTTCTAATATGTCTATAGATTAGAAATAATACAGATAAGAATAAAAAGAATATCACACCTGTAAAAATGAAATCGTTATACTTTCTTTTATCTAATAAGTTTTCGATTTTTTTCTTCTGTGTCAGCAATTCTTTAGTGTCGTATTCTTTGTGGATTCTTCCAGATACGTATCTGTATCTGCTGTTTAAGACGCTGTCCACTTTAAGTAATTTTTCAATATAATAAAGTTGACGATCCGGATTGCTTTTGGATTTAAAGTAGCTGATTAATAATTCATAATTATTGCGAAGATCAGGACGAATGTATCCTTTATCATTAAAAATGGTATCTACTTTTTTGAAATATGCTATCGCCATTTGGGGATTCTTAAGATCCCAATAACTTTTTCCGATATAAAAATACCCAACAGCTTCATTTGCGAAATCCTTGTTTTTAAGTATGGTTGGTAGCGAATAGGTTATTTTTTTAATAGCTGTGGCATAATTGCCTCGAAAATACTGATTAACTCCTTCCGAGTAATTGAAGTACCCCTCCATTTCATCATTATTGAGTCTTCGTCCTTCTGCAATGCCCTTCTCGTTTGTGTCCGTACATAACCCATAATTGCCGATGCGATTATAACACAAACCAAGTGAATGAAGAGAATTTAAGTAGCCTCTGGAATCGCCTTTTTTAAAATAACCAATGCATTCCCTAAACAAAGAAATCGCCTCATCATAAAACCCAAGATAGTATTTAATGTGTGCAATATTATATTTCGTCTTATATATCAAATACTTGTCAGTGGTTTTAGAAATAAAATTATTTGCGATAAGATAATTATCTAAAGCATAATTATGCTTTTTCTGGGCATAGTATACGATTCCCTTTGATAGATAGGCTGAGCCTATCAAAGCATTGTCCATCGATTTCTTCGCTGTATAGATCATACTGTCAGCATACACCAGTTTTAAATTTTCTGGTGAGCGACGGAGATAATTTTTATAGCCATTTACGATCTCCTGCGAATTTTTTTCTGATTTAGCTTTCGATAAAAAGGATTGAAGGTAAAGCGACTCTTTAACAGGGTCATTTTCTGATTCCTTTATCCGTTCAAAGAGATAATCATAATCCTTATTTCGAATCGTATCAGGAATTTTAAAATAGATTTCCTGCGCGCAAACTTGATCTCCTAAACAAAGAGATAAGATTAGTAGATACTTTTTAATCATAGGTTAAATTAAAAATGGGGTACTATTTTATTTACAAAAATATTTTTGATAGCAAATGATAGGCTGATAAAAATATAACGGGATATTTTGCTGGAAATTGCATCCAATACAATATAAACAATTGATAATGTGTGGTTTTTTTGTCAAAAAACAGGGTATGGATTTTCAGAAAATCCATACCATAAATTATGAAAATCCATACACAATGTGTTGTGGGGTTGAAATTCGACTTCTAGATTTGCCTTGAATTCAAAAGCAAAAAACATTTAGCATCGTGCTAAATTAAAGTTCTGCTTACCCGGGTGAAATGAACTGACTACAGAAATAGTCGGACACATTTAACACATTTTAATCATGAAAAACATTTCATTAGGATTAGTGATTTTATCATTACTAATCGTCTCTTGTACTACTGACCCTACTGATAATACTGAAAGTATTAATGGCAAGGTTAGTGGCAAGAAATCAGAAAAATCGGCACGTTTGGTGCAAAATTTGACCCCAGAAAACCCGGCAAACATTTATGACTTTGCGGGTAAATTACATAATGACATCCTTGATATTTATTTGGCAGGTAATTATCAGTACAATACAATAGCACAAATCAGCCAACAAGTAGAAGCCATCGCAGCTGAGAATAATGATTTAATGCTCTTAAACTTAGGCACAAATCTGCCCATTAATCTTGAAGTAATACAAGAAATCGTAAATAATCCTCAGGCTAAACTAGATGAAGCTATTGCAAATTCTACAATGACAAACGCAGCAAAAGGTAGTCTTTCCAGTTTTATGAACGATGTGCTTTTATGGGAAAGCAATTCCTATGAGGAAATTTATCAATCCATAATTTCATATGAATCATCTGTGATGACTAATCCTCAATTTAATAACGAGGATAAGAGAATTATCCTCACCACTTCATCTATAGTTAGGTATTCAGTCTATTATGATCTGCCTCGTAAAGATGAAGATTGGGACTCCTCTGTTGGTCATCGTGTCGGAGGGCTTAGTGGTGCCATCGATAATTCATCTACTGCGGTAATCAGGTCACTTGTAGCAGGGATTATGATAAATAATCTTGTAACGGAGTGATAATGCACCGTATCCTACTCATTGAAAAGGAAATAATATACACGTTTAGCGTGTTTTTAATTCTCTTCAATCTCGTTAGTCTTTATTTCATCGTAGACCTATTATCCTACGATGAAATGATTGACTACCTCACAAATGGTGAAATAAAAAGTAGTAACCCACGGAATCTCGCTTACTTATTTTTTGTGAGTGGTATGTCAAATTTACTTTTTGTTTCAGTTTCATTGATGGCCGGATTACTTTCTAATCATTCTCTCAAGCCACTTAAACCAAAGTAAAGTTTATTTAACTGATTGCAATTATAATTCTATAAAAGAATATTGTTTTGGTAAGTAAAAATTCAAAATATCGTCATTTAGGTTTGCAAGTCTACATTTTTGAAAGCTTTACATCTAAAATAGCTTTTAGTGAGCTTCTTATGTTGGATCGTTTTTCAATTCTGATCGTAAATTCAGGTTTTTTATCCATACAAATAAATAATAGAGAAGTTACTGTCTTCGAAAATGAGCTACTAATAGTTCCAACACGAAGTTCATGTGAAATTTTGATTATGAGTGACCAGCTACAAATTTGTCTACTATCATTCACACCAGAGTTTGCTTTTGAGAATAGTATTAGGAGACCTCATATTGGATATTTTGAATTTTTTATTACCAAATTATCTTCCAAAATCTTTCTCAAGAGTAAAGATGTGGTATTACTTATCGATCTGTTTAAAATACTTAATAGTAAGGTACTGTTTTGACCCCTATAAAACAAGAGTATTATTCTAAATTTCGATTTTTAATTACGCTGTTAATTTTTTCATCATTATTAAGTGTTTATCAGAGT
>NZ_JADOVC010000051.1:0-11148 GCF_015751645.1 Flavobacterium sp. CG_9.1 | reverse complement strand
TCCTAATTTAAGTTTAAAAAGTGGCATATCTTCAACCGGAATCCGTACCTCTTTTTTACTGGAAAGAGTGGCACATCATCAACTGGTTTATCCACTTACCCATAAAGCTAACTTTCACAGGGACTTGAGCTGTGGCTATCGCCAAGATACCAAGCAGGCGGACCACGCTGGTCAAAAACCGCTATTCTATGCAAATTGCCTGTTTTGCAACAAGGGCATTTGGGGAGAAAAGGCTTCTTCTCTACTTTTTCTAATACTTTTACTTGTAGCTTTTCTTGTAAAACCTTTAATTTTCCCCTTTTCCAAGTGCTACTCAAAAAGCCATAATGGCGTATTTTTACAAAACGTTTGGGCAAAATATGCATCGCAAACCTTCGGATAAATTCCGCGTGCGTGAGCGTCATTTGTTTCTTGAACCCGTTTTGACGGTAATCTTTGTAGGTAAAAGTTACGTTTTGATTGTCGATGCTTTGAATGCGGTTGTTGCTAATGGCTATTTTATGGGTATATCTACCCAAATATTCAATTACTGATTTCGGACTCCCAAAAGGCTTTTTAGCAAACACTACCCACTGTTTCTCCCACAATTGTTTCTTGACTTTAGTGTAATTGTCAGGACTTCTCTCTTTTAGTTTCTCGCACTATTTTGCCCTGAAAACTTTAGACAACGCCTTGACTGGAAACAAAAATTTACCATCGCCTCGTATGTTTTGCCACTTGTTATTTTTGTCCACGCCGCCGCCAGGCACAATACAATGCAAGTGTGGATGCAGCGATAAATTTTGCCCCCAAGTGTGTAGAACGGCAATCATTCCAGTTTGGATTTCTTTGGATTTGCCAAAAGTTTTAAGCGTTTCCCATGCCGACTCAAAAAGTAAATCTTAAACCAATCTTGCATCCTTTATTGCTAGACTATTGATGCTATCGGGCAAGGTAAATACAACGTGAATTTAGCGAAGCGGTATCACGAAAACCTTTAAAAAAACAATAAAAAATTGAGTAAAATAAGGTACAGGCAAGAGTTCGCTTTGTCGAGCTTGTATCCAATCTTCCCGATTTTTGCCCTGACATTTAGGACAATGACGGTTGCGACAAGAGTTGTAACTAATGCTGATTTTGCCGCAGTTGTCACACGCATCAATATGACCTCCCAAAGCCGCCGTTCGGCACCTTCGCACGGCTGATAAAGTTCGTAATTGCCAAGTGTTGAGTCCTAAATTCTCTACTTTACTACCCAATCTTTCTAATACATGAGCTACTTCTCTTTGACTTGCGGCACTACTAGCTATTTGCGGCTGCATTTAGCAAACAAAGTATCTAGCGGACTAAACGCTTTTATCGTATCGAGTTGTGCAATATGCAAATACTCCATCGTAGTCTCGATTTGCTCGTGTCCCAAAAGGTTTTTTAGGCTAATAATATCGAGTCCGTCCTCGAGCAAGTGCGTGGCGAAAGTATGCCTGAGCGTATGCACACAAACATCTTTCTTAATACCTGCAGCCTTGCAGGCTTGTTTCACTGCCCATTGCACGCCACGCTGGGAATAACGACTATCAAAATCTCCTCCTGCTCTGCCTTGGGGTTGTCCGTTGAAAAGATAGACTTTTGGTTTTTCGGCTTCGATGTAGGTTTTTAGTCCGCGGATCAAATGTTTGGAGAGCGGCACATAACGGTCTTTTTTGCCTTTGCCTTGCACCACTTTGAGTTGTTCCCGATCAAAATCTAGATCTTGTAATCGTACACTTCGCACTTCCATACAACGCAATCCACAGCCATACAAGAGTCCGATTAAGATTTTATGTTTGAGTAGTTGACAATTATTGAGTAACCGCCAAACTTCCTCTTTACTGAGAACTGTTGGGAGCTTTTTCTCGTGTTTTATTGAAGGTAAATGCAGGTATTCATAAGGCAAGCCCTCGGATTTTAGCAAAAACCGAAGTCCATAAACACAATGTTTAAAGTAGGTTTGCGAAGGTGTTTTGGAACGTTTTTGAAGCATAAACAAGTATTCTTGTACTTGTTCTACATCAAGCTCCGTAGGGATTTTGCCAAAATGCAATGCCATAGCCGCAATATGCTGACCATAGTTTCTACAAGTACTCTCACTTCTGCCTAAAACGGACATGGTTCGCTTAAAACGATGAAATAAATTTGCGAAATTGGGAACTTCTGCGATAGCTCGATCGATGATAGTAGTTGGTACAACTACTTCATCTTCTTTTTTTTGTCATCTTAATTGATTTTATATATATTTACAAAGGACTAACATTTTCAGGCAAAACACTACCGTAGGTTTAGTTCAACACCCGTTTGGCAATAGGGCAAATTATGAGGTATCATCATATTTATTTTCATAAGACATTTTGTTTTATTGAGGAAATCTCGGATTTGAACTTTGCCCCATCGCCAAGCGGCGGGGACGTTGCCTGCAATTATAAAAAAAATCTGACCTTGAAAGGAATATGTGCTTTATACGATACTGAAACAGAATTAATGGAAAGTCATATCTTTCCTAAATTTGTTATTAAACATACGAAAAAAACAGGTTCTACTTATTTGCGAAGAGTAGTTGAACCTAATAGAAGAGAACAAGATGGTCTTAAACTTCATCTTTTGAGTTTTGAAGCGGAACAAGAATTTTCACTTAGAGAAAAGTGGTTTGCCGAAAATATTTTTGTGCCATATTTAGATGGAAAATTAGAATTAGATTATGATGGAAATCTATACTATTTTGCTATTTCATTTCTTTGGAGAATTTTAGTAACAGAAATGAAAAAAGATGGAAACTTAAAAGACCAATGGTATTTTGAGGAATTGAAAAAAGTTGAAATTGAATGGAAAGACTTCTTGAAAAACGGAAAAATTCCAAACAAATATCATAACGTAAATTTATTCCTTACTGACAGAGTAAAATCTAATACAACAGATTTAAAAGGTGTAGATTTTTATATTACAAGAGCATTAGATGGAACAATAGTCGATAACCAAAATCATACTTTCGTAATTATGTATGGAAAGTTTAACAGATTTGTATTTTGGAGCGTAATAAAAAGCCCTGATTACAGTGACGAATTATATGACCTAGAAATTCATCCAAAAAAAGGAACTTTTGAAATACCACAAAGTTTAGATTACGCCCCAATTATCTCATTTATAAGTAACCGAATCAAAGAAATTGAAAAGTATCCATTACCAAATCAAGCTCAACAAGATAAAATTGAACAAGAAATAAAGAAAAACCCGAAATTTTGGGAATCTGACCTTGGAAAATCTCTATATAATGACAAATTCAACTTGGAAAAATAACTGCAGGTAACAGTTAGAGTTTCGTTGCGTGCGTAGCACGAACAATGAAACTCCGGTTGAACGGAATCAGGGTAGTTAATTGTAGATTAAATCTAATATATTTACTTTCTAATTTACAAAATTGCGACCACATGGAGATTATTAGACAAACTGGGGGGATGGCAATTTTAAAAGACAAAATTCAAAATGATATACATAATAGCTACAAAAAGAGGTTTAGGAATAGAAATATGGGGAACATATGACGATTTAAATAACTTTTATGGGGTCATAGGTAAGTTTTGGAATGACGAAAATAAATTCAACAAAAAAGGGTTTGCCAATAGAGACGCTTTAATTAGTGGATTTTCTTATGAAATAAGGAAAGCGAAAGACGGAAATCGATTAAAAAGAAACAAAAGTCATTTTTCATTTGATGAACAAACTTATTATGGGGTTCAAATATCTTGGGTTCATTTTCTATTTTCATTGACCGCATTAAAGTTCAATATGAGATATAGTGAAACTAACAAATTCGACATTTCACAAATTTTGTTAATTGAATTTTGGCTGGAGAAAGCAATGAATAATTATGATGAAATTGGTGCGAAGAATCTAATTGGTTTTATAGAAGAAGGACTTTATGGTGGTAATGACCATATATATCAATGTATGAGAAGGATAAATCTTGATTTTTTAATTTTAGGTGGTGGAAAACGAACTTTTAGAAAACTGCCTGACTTGTTGAAAAAAGGTGTTTATTGCACAGAAGAATATAAGGACTATCTTAAGTTTTTGGAAACTGAAGCAAAAAAGCTAAAGTGTGACATTTCAGAACTTGAACTTAGTGATGACGACTTTGACTATGAAAAATTGAAATGGTAAAATGTTTTTTTTTATCTAGAGAAAGATGCTGAGTGGTATCTTTTTTTATATCAAAATTAGATTAAACAATTTTTAAATTCCATCAACATGAACAATAAATTAAAATATTTTTTATATGTACAAATTATAACGTAAAGTTTAAAAGCTATATTTGTCAATAAAATTTTGTAAGAAACTAATTTACTTCAATGGAATCTTTAAAAAGAATGAGTGATAAAAAAACCTATATCGATTTATTTTCGGGCTGTGGAGGTTTATCTCTAGGATTACATAATGCTGGTTGGAAAGGTGCTTTTGCTATAGAAAAAAGTGAAGATGCTTTTAAAACCCTAGAGTATAATTTAATAAAAAAGAAAAAACATTTCGATTGGCCAACTTGGTTGGAACAAAAACACCACGACATCAATGAAATTCTTCAAAATCATTCTGAAAATTTAATTTCATTAAGAGGTAAAATAGATTTAGTTGCCGGTGGTCCGCCGTGTCAAGGATTTTCAATGGCTGGAAGAAGAATAGAAAATGATTCAAGAAATGATTTAATTAATTCATACATAAAGTTCATTGAATTAGTAAAACCTAAATTATTATTTTTTGAAAATGTAAAAGGGTTTACATTGGGTTTTAAAAATAATGATACAAAAGGTACGGCATATTCTACTTATGTTTTAGAAAAACTAGAGAGTTTGGGATATTCTGTAAAAGGTCAATTAATTGATTTTTCAAAATTTGGAATCCCACAAAAAAGAACTCGATTCATCTTAGTAGGAATTCAAAACGACTTTCTTAATGAAAATCCAAAAATAAATAAAGATACTTTCTTCGAAGAAATTAAGAATAACAAAGAAAAGTTTCTAATAAATAAAAAACTTGTTGTAAATCCGACATTAGAAAATGCTATATCAGATTTACTTCAGTCCAACGGTCAAATAGAATCCGAAACACCAAATTTCAAAGCAGGAGTTTATGGAGAAATAGCCTCAGAATATCAAAAATACGTTAGGAAATACACGAAAAATGAAAGCAAAGTTGATAGTCACCGCTTTGCTAAACATACAGATGTCGTAAAAAATAGATTTAAAATAGCTTTAGACGAAAACTTAACTAGTTCAATGTTTAGAGCGCGTTTTCAATTAAAAAAAAGTAGTACAAAAATTCTTGAAGCAAGTAAACCTACTCCAACCATTACGACGTTACCAGACGATTATATTCATTATTGTGAACCAAGAATAATGACTGTTAGGGAATATGCACGTATTCAGTCTTTTCCTGACACATACCAATTTAAAGGTAAATATACAACTGGCGGTAAAAGAAGAATTCAAGAAGTTCCTAGATATTCACAAATTGGAAATGCAATTCCTCCTTTATTTGGAGAACAAGCCGGAATAATTTTAAAAAAATTAATTTCATAATGGCTAAGCAAAACGATTTACATTTTAAAACTAATGTTCAGTTAAAAAGCATTATTGGTAAAGATCTTATCAATGATGACAATATAGCGATTTTAGAATTAGTAAAAAACTCCTTTGATGCTGATGCTAAACAAGTTAAAATAAAATACTTTAACCTTAAGCAAAATGATGATAAAAAAGTTGAGACTTTTTCAGATTTCACATCTAGATTAATTATACAAGATGATGGTATTGGAATGGATATAACGGATATAAGGGACAAGTGGTTAAACATTGCCTACTCTGAAAAGAAGTCTAATAAAACACAGCACAAGAGAAGAATGGCGGGTGCTAAAGGCGTTGGCAGGTTTTCTTGTGACCGTCTCGGTGAATATCTAAATCTTTATTCCAAAACAGCCAATGATGATAAATATTTCAAACTATCGATTGATTGGAAGAAATTTGAAATTGAGGATGAAAACAAAGAAATACAGTCCATCCCACTAAAGTATGAAACATTAACACCTAAAGAATTTCAAGATTTAGGTTTTATAAGATTCGAACACGGAGTTTTACTTGAAATAATAAAATTGAGAAGTACCTGGGCTTATTCTATTTTAGATAAAAATGGAAATATTAAAAATTGGGACGCAAACAAATTTGTTGATTTAAAAAAATATCTTGAAAAACTTATAAACCCAAATCAAGCATTTGAAAGTAATGATTTTGGGGTTTTTATAGACTCCCCTGAATTTATTAATGAGAATAATTCACTTGATGGTAATTCAAAATTTATTGGTAAAGTTGAGAATAGAATTTTTGAGCATTTAGATTTTAAAACTACCAGTATTGAAACCAAAATTACAAATAATGGGAATGAACTTTATACTGAGTTAAAAGAT
Organism: Flavobacterium sp. CG_9.1; assembly: GCF_015751645.1. Classification (NCBI taxonomy): domain Bacteria; kingdom Pseudomonadati; phylum Bacteroidota; class Flavobacteriia; order Flavobacteriales; family Flavobacteriaceae; genus Flavobacterium; species Flavobacterium sp. CG_9.1. Next base: position 4,685 of record NZ_JADOVC010000051.1, on the reverse strand, counting down.
AAAGGTGAAACAATTTTCTGGATTAGAGAGAAGAACCCATTTTATCCAAGCATTACAAATTCCAAAGCTACAATATATTACTTAAGTCCCTATGCAAAATCATTTTTCACAAAACAAACAGGAATAAGATCGGTTGATTATGGTTCAATTTTTCTATTCATTAATGGATTTAGAGTCCCCCCATATGGAGAATTTGGAAATGATTGGTTAGGGATAGATCAAAGAAAAGCGCAAGGACATAGTAGATATATTGGTTTAAGAGAATTAGTAGGACAAATTGAAATATTAGATGAGGAAAATGACTTTCAAATAGTTTCAAGTCGTGAAGGGATTGTAAAAAATGATAGCTTTAAAACTCTAACACAATCAGACAATAATAATAGTTTTTTCTATAAGGCATTTAGAAGATTAGAGCGATATGTAGTTGAAGGCTTAAATTGGGATAGAGCTCACGAGGATGAAGATCTTCTAAAGATTCACAAAAAAATCGTTAGTGGGGAAACAAAGGAGGAAGATTTAGAATATTATGAAGATACTATAACCAAACAAAAAAGAGTGTATTCAACTATACATAATATTATTTCTGCAAAAGCGAGTGAGGTAATTGAATTGTACATAAATGAAAACCTCATAACTCAAAAAATAGATGAAGAGAGAGAAGTTACAGAGAGAGAGTTTAACCAGCTAATTGAGGATTTCAGTAATAAAAAAATAGATTCCAATACACTAAATAAGATACTTCAAAAAAAGGCTCTAGAAAATGCAGACCTTGAAAAGCAATTGAAAGAATTCTCGAAATATACCACTAATGAAGCCACATCAAAAGCTATTTTGGAATTACAGAATTACAAAGAAACAATTGAGAAACAGACTAAACTCATTCAGGAGCTTCAAAATCAACTTGAAGAATTAAAACGTCAAAAAGATTCTGCAGAAAAATCTGCAATTACATATAAGGAAAAGGCAAGTAAAGTAGAAGAGGATTTAACCACTGAAAAGGAAAAAAATCTTTATCTCTTAGCTACAAGAAGAACATTAAGTCCCGATGCAGACGGTTTAATTCACACCATAAAAATCAACAATATTGAGGTTAGAGATGGTATTGAAAATATAATTGATGACCTTACAGAAGATGATTATAATGTTCAAGATTTAATAAAAAAATTAGGGTTTTTGAAAATTTGTGCAGAAAGGTCCTTGAAAATGGCAGAGTTTGCTACTAGAGCAGATTTAAAAGAAGATATTGAAAAGAGAGAAATTGACATAGTTACATATATTGAAGAATATGTTACTCTTTATGGAGAAACCTTTTCAGAAAAACTCAAATTCACATTTTCAAGAAATAATTCCAGACTCACTAAAAGTTTGAGTGTTCTAAATATGTCTATAATTCTTGATAATTTAATAAGTAATGCCGTTAAATGGGGAGCAGACAAGATTCATTTTGAGTTTGAACAGAATTCTGATAAAAAGCTATCCGTTTTTATTTCAGATAATGGAAATGGTTTGTCTCAAAGATATCTTGACAATTCCGACAAAATATTTGAACTTTCAGTCAAAGACACTCCTCCGACTGGTTTAAGTGGTTCTGGTATTGGACTCTACTATACAAAAAATTTATTGAATGAAATGAATTGTGATATTGAGTTTGTTGGAAATGGAACAAAGCTATCAGGCGCAACATTTGAAATAAAATTTAATACAATATGAGCGTAAAAAGACTCCTTTATATTGATGACAATAAGATAGATTCACAAATCGAAAACTTAAGAACTAAATTAAAGCGTCAAGGCTATGATCTTAATGAAACATTTATACATCTTAACGATGCATTTATGATGAAAAACCCTGAAAACGGAAAAACCATACTTGACAAAGCTAAAATACAATCTTTTATTACAGACAATTATCTAAATCAAAACTTTGATATCGTTGCCTCGGATTATGATTTTAAAGATGAAAATTTAGATGGTTTTGAGTTATTAAAATGGATTAAAAATGAAAGTGTGTCGAAAAAACATAAAATTAGAAGAGCCAAGTTTTGTTTGTATTCAGCAGAGCAAGATAAAGTTGCTAAGATTTTCAGTACTCCAGAACAAGTAAAAAAGCTTATAAAATTAAAGATTGATGATTTTATAGATAGAGCTAGAATCCCTGATGAGATTTCTCAAATTCTTATTGCTCCTCAAAAAAGTTATTATTTCAAAGAGCACATAATAAATTATTTAGAAAAGTTTGGAGATAAAACTTTCAAAAGTACATATCCGAAATTTAAGGGGATGACGCTTTCTGAGATAGCTCACGAAATTGACAAAGATTTGCCAAATGGGATTGAGTTCCAGAATAGTCTTGTTGAACTAACAGTGGCTCATTTAATAGAACTAAATAGCTTATCAGAAGAGTGATACAAATAATCATTTCAATTGATCCCTCCACCAAATTTTTATTTGAGATAATTGAAAAATTAAGTTCAAAAGGAATCGAGTACAATTTGACCGAAATACATCCTAATGAAGAGTCTTACAGGACTTCGTTCGAAAATATCTCAAATTTTGATAAAAATTCAATTATTTTGTTCTTTGGTCATGGTCAGTCAAATCAACTATATGGAGGAGAAAGTCCTGATTCTTTTACTAAAAAACCTTTTATCAGACTAAATGAAATGAGTATTTTTCAAGAACAATATCTGTTCTTGCTTGCTTGCGACTCTGCAAGTTTAATTAAAAGTTCATTTAGGATGTCAAAAATAATCAAATCTATAGGTTTTGGTGCTTTACCAACATCAATTGAAGAAATAGAAAATGACAAGAAGTTATCTCTGGAAGGCATTTCGGTACAAACTATAGAGGATTTCAAGAAAACCATTGTTGATACTGTATCAAATGCATTATTAATATCAACAAAAGACTTCATCCATTTAAAAGACTACCTAATACTTTTGGTTGATAAAAAAATTAATGATGCAGTACTTTTAAAGAATGACAGAAATCTTGCAGATTTGTTATATAGAATGAGAAATGAAATGGTAGTTTATTAATAATAACCGAACGCTCGTATATGTTAATTATTGATCGGTTTGTTAGCCGACCGACCGCTCGGATTTGCACCATTCTGGTGCCCGTTTACAACAATAAGTACATATCTACTTTCCAAACGTAATAAAGCATCTGCAAAGTGGCTTATTACTCAACAGTAGAGCAGTAACTAAAAAGAAAAGCAACCCTAGATAGTACCACAAATCTTTATAAAAATCACGCAAAATATTTGAGTCAAATAATTTACTAGCTATAATAGGGCTTAAAAAAACTATTAAAACACTTAAAGTAATTTAATGCTTAATTCATCCAAGAAAACAAAATGGTTTAAAATTATAAAAGTAAAATCATTAAATTTTCTTGGCTGTATCTACGGTAGAATTTTAAATATCCTAAATAAGTGATATAAGTCAGAAAAAATGAAATCAACATGATAATTAATTCTATTTTTAGATTAATTTCTTTTAAAAATAATAATTTTAGAATTAAAAAAACACTTAACAAATTAAAAATAAAGCTAATAACTCTTAAAAATCCATAAAGCGCCACATAATTCATAAGTTTAGATTGATGAGGTATGTTAATATTATAACTGTGATGAATTAATAATTTATTATAATCATCATTGATAAAATCCATTCGATAATAAATATCATGTTTCTTGAAAATATCTTCTATTTTTGCTTTAATAAATCTTTCGTAAGGTTCTCCTAATTCTTTCTTATAAACAGAATTGTTTAAGTTTAAAATGTTGCCTATCGACACACTTGAAATTGAAATAGGAATTAAAAATATAAATAATAAAAATCTGAGAAGAAAAGATAATAAAGTTAAACCCCAATTGAACGTGTTATTCTTTTTCTTTTTTTCAAAGTACTTTACTACTTTAGGAATACCTAATAGATTTTTAGAGGGATATCCAAACATCCACACTGTGAAATTTTCAATAGTCAAAGTAGAAAGAAAGCTTAGAACATGACCTAAAATATATGATAATATAATGAAAAATGTTATGTAGGGTATTGAAATAGTATTATTCAAAGTTTTAATATTTTCTAATTTGAGATAAAACAAGATTCCTTCGTTATTTTGTAAAAAACAAACTAAAAATATTGCAAAGGCCCCCGGTATAAAATATCCAAGAAAGTCGAAAAGAGAAAAAGGATTTTTTTCCATAGTATAATACATAAATTTATTTTCAAATGTATGTATTATTCTATTATAATAATAATAATATTTTGTGGGTTCTTTAGAATTTGTTTGTCACTTTTTCTTTAATGAAGCGTGGAAAAATCTTAATACAATTACAAACATTTTGGTTCAATATACAATACATATCAGGTTCGATATTAAAACTCACTACTCGAAGTCTTAACAAAATTAATATTGAAAGATCTACTGCTTTACGAAGTCCCAGCTGCACAAAGTGTATAGCCAAAAGTTCTATTCAAACATAATCGCGAACGCTGCGAAAATGTCTCTCACACGCCACTCTGGTGCTCGTTTACAACACGTTCCCCCGTTCCTCGAAGTCTTCACAAAAACATTATTGAAACGTATCCACCCGAGCAACTACATATTGTTTAGTTCAATAAGATTAATGATAGGAGCGTAATTTTACAATGGTTTAGATTCCGCTAGCTGCTTGTA
>NZ_JADOVC010000050.1:0-12123 GCF_015751645.1 Flavobacterium sp. CG_9.1 | reverse complement strand
ACTCTAATAATATCAAGGCAAACAAAATTAAACATCAATTTACAAGTAATGAAATTAGACTTTCATTAACTAATTATTGCCTTTTTTTTTAAAAACAACAAACAAAACACATATGAAAAAAGCAATCATATTTGTTCACAATAAAAGAGCAGGAATATTGAGTGAGGATAGTACAGGTGGGTATGAATTTATCTATAATGACACCTATGAGGGAGAACCTGTATCATTGACAATGCCATTAAAAACTAAAACATATTCATTTGCCAAATTTCCCTCATTTTTTGAAGGATTATTGCCAGAAGGAATTATGCTGGAAGGGCTTTTAAAAATCGGTAAAATTGACAAAAATGATTATTTCACACAATTAATTGCAACGGGAAATGACTTGGTAGGAGCGGTAACAGTAAAGGAATGGAAAGATGAATAGATGTCCAATAACTTACGAACTATGTGGCACTGAAAAATATAGTGAAAAGGGACTTCGGATGATTGCTCCAAAACTTACTACATTACATGATTTACCATTTACTGCAGCCGAACAAAGACAAGAAGCAGCTAACCGTGCCAAGAAATTGTCTATTCAAGGAGTGCAACCCAAATTAAGTGCTGTTATTTCAGTTGTGAATCAACAATTTGAAATTGTAGATCAGTTTGGTAATTATATTATAAAACCTCAAAATGACATTTTTCCTGAACTACCCGAAAATGAGGATGTAACCATGAAAATGGCAAAAGTATACGGGCTTGATGTGCCTCTTCATGGATTGGTTTATTCAAAAGATGGTAGCCTTTCTTATTTTATCAAACGATTTGACAGATACAGCAAAGGAAAAAAATATGCAACCGAAGATTTTGCACAATTAACAGGAAGCTCAAGAGATACGAAGTATGATTATACTATGGAAAAGTTAGTCAAAGTAATTGACAAATATTGTACTTTTCCCGCTATTGAGAAAGCAGATTTCTTCAAACGAGTTTTATTCTGTTTTATAACGGGTAATGAAGATATGCATTTAAAGAACTTTTCAGTAATTTCAAGAGCGGGAAAAACAACTTTGACCCCAGTTTATGACTTTTTAAATTCTTCTATTTCCATTAAAAATCCGCAGGAAGAATTAGCACTATCTCTAAAAGGTAAAAAAAGCAATTTCAAATCAGCGGAAATAATTGAGTATTACGCAAAAGAACACTTAGGACTTAATGATAAAACGGTTACCACTATTTTATCTGATATGAATAATAGCCTTCCTAAATGGATTGAACTTGTAGAAGTGTCTTTTCTGTCTGACACTATGAAAGAGAAGTATCTCAAGGTTTTGGATAATAGGATGAAGAGATTTTAAATAATTATTTTTTTTCTACGGTTTACCATAAAATGTAAGTTCAAGTTATAAGCGCAACAGATAAACTAAAACCTCACAATAAATTGATTAAGAGGTTTTTTGTGAAGTGAATGGGATTACAATCGCACAATTAATTCTCCGATCTAGCGCAAGCGTCCCGCTCGTGATGCTCGCGCCAGCGTGGGGAACATAAAGAATAGTTAATTTGTCCAATAGCAGGTTATTTGCCGTTTTGTTTGCCAACAGTTCACTGCTAATATTTACAGTGTTTTTTAATCTAAAGTACTATTTCAATCTCATGCGAAAGAAATCGTTGATTTGATTACTTTTGGAATAAAAATAAAAAAATGAGTTTTAAACATATATTCAAAGCAAAATTGGACTGGTTTTTAGTTAAAAGTGAGCAGGGTCCAACTTCTAAAAAGTCTAGTAAAAGCCATAGCATTACGATAGCAGGGAAGCCTATTTTAAATGTTTCGGCTGCTAAAGCATTCAAAGGAGATTCAACTTTGTATAATCCTGAAGATTTATTATTGAGCAGTATCGTTTCCTGCCACATGATGTCCTATTTATATGTTTGTTCTCAAAACGGAATCGAAGTGCTGTCTTATACTGATGCGGCTGAGGCAACGCTTGAAGTTTTAGATAACGGTAGCGGACGCTTCATTGAAGTGCGCTTGTATCCAAAAGTGATCATAAAACAAAAAGAAAAAATAGCCGAAGCACTACGTTTACATAAAAAAGCAAACGAACTTTGTTTTATTGCTAACTCCTGTAGTTTTCCAATTCTTCATGAACCAAGTTGCGAACTAGGATAATTTCGTAGAAGTTAAATAAAGAATTTGTAAGGTTTCGGGCAATTTATTTACATTTCAATTGTCTTCGGCTTCTATTTTTTAGCTGAAGAAAGAAAAAGAGTCCAACTAAAAGTGAAAGAGGTGATTATGAATACAGCTAGGGAAGAAACAGCAAACGATGAAGTTGCAATAAACAAAACGGCTAAGAAAAGAAATACCGAAACAATTCTTCTTCGTGCTAATAAGAACAATTTAAGAGATTCTACATAAGTCATAACTCTTGAAAAACCGAATTTTTTATTTAAATAGTGGCTTGCTAAAAGAGTAAAGTCTAAAAACTGATGAATTACTCGAAAATAAGAGCTGCCATTTAGTTCAAAATAAGGGCATTTATTAGTTGGTTTTTTCATTGTTTTTTATGTATTTAACCTAAGTTACGAATTCAAATTTTACTCTCCTACTTATCTACTAACAACTAATAGTCCAAAAATGCCAGCATTGTAATAATCCATACTCCTTGATTCGAAAAAAATGCCTTGCAAATCAAAGATTTACAAGGCATTTTGTGGAATGAATGGGATTACAGTTGAACACTTGATACCAGTTTTGACGTTTTTTGAGAGTCTTGATTACAGAATTTAAACAGTTAACTTCAAGGTTGTTAATTTAGTAAGAGTCTTTATTCTTCGGTTATTTAATCCGTTTTTTGACAAAAAGCAGATACTGATTAGAACATTGTTGTATAGGTAAAATGTAATAATTTTTTTTATGTAAATTTTGTTATTATCATTGGGTTTCGGTCTCAATATAATATTCTTGATCTAAACCTTTTTTTTCTGTATTAATGATTTCCAATAAGTATAAAATTTTTACTTCCTGAATGGTATCTATTTTGAAATTTAGTTTTTGATCATTAAATCTTTCTCTATTTCCATTTTCACATAAAGCACTTTTAATATTTTCAGGTATGAAAAAGGTAGCCTTTTGTGATAGATGCTTTTTGTATTCATTTAAATAAATTCCAATTCCTGCAAAATCAAAATCTCCAAAATGTAAATAGTTATTAGGAACAGATTTTAACCATTTTATTAAATCTTTGTTTTGGTTTTGTGGATAACGAGATACGAATAGTGGATTTAAACCTTCAAATAAGTATTTTTGTTCTTGAATTTGACTAAAGTTTTTGGTGTTTTCGACTCCTATAATGGTTACATTTTTGGGTATTTTAAAAGTTTCATAATCATAGATAAAAATAAAACTACCTAATGTAGGATTGATTGTTACCGTCTGATTGTTTAGTTCAGCAATAATTGGATTATAGCAGTTTATCAAAAAGCCTTTGAATACTCTCTCTTTTGAGTTTTTAGAATCGCTAGTAATTTTAACAAAATCGGCACGAGTTGAATTATCATTTTCTAAAGCTTGAATATACTTGTTCAAGTTATTGATTTGTAATTGATTTATTAAATAAAGGTGTAAGTTGTTTTCATTAAATAGCTGTAAAGTTTTTTTATGTTTTCCCTTTCTAAAAATAATATTTTCCCTTACCAAATCATCGATTAACTTACTTTTTGCTGAGCTGTCAGGAATAGTTTCTCCATTGATTAGTTGTACTAATACTTTTGCTATTTTTAAAGTTAAATCCATTAATTAAGAACTTTGGCGTTTACTTTTACTAAACGATTAATTTTAGTGATGTATTTTTTAGCATCCATTGTGGATTGTTCCTTCGCCAATTTATAGGTGTATTTATAATCTGTCGCATTTTGGCTTGTTGGCGAACCATTAATTAAAAGAATGTTTCTTTCATTGGCAAAACGCAAAATTCCTTTCACATTATTAGGATGAAGTCGTCCAATCTCATCCATCATGCAATGCAATTTAAAATCTTTGAATTGTTTGGAGGCACTTTCTTTAAAAACATTCAGCAGCAAAATATTAATCATCGCCTTTACCAAAACATCAGTTCCTTCACTACCAACATTCGAAAGTTTTTCTACCCAACCCGAATCATTGTCATTTTCTACAATTCGGAATTGTAAATCAAAAGATTCTGATAATGTAAGCGTTGAGTTTTTAGATTTTTCTAACTCTTTTACTAATTGTTTTAATAATTCTACCGCTTTCAGATTTTTTGAATTCGTATCTGAACTTGTAAATAAATTAGATTCTCCTAATAATAAACTATTCTCGTCATTGAATTCTTTTATTTGAATGAGTAATTTCACTATTGAGTTTGAACTTTTTTGCGTTCTCATTTCCATTTCTTTAATGGCTTGCACAAAATTTTTGTTCACAAAATCATCATTAATTTTCTTAATAATTTTTTCAATCTCAGCTTCTTTAGAGTTTAGTTCCGTTGTTTCTCGACCTATTAATCGAATAATATTGGCAAATCGTTCGTTAACTCTCTTTTCAAATTCATTAATTTTATCGGCTTCAATAAATTCTTTTAAGTCTGATGCGAAATTTAAAAAATCGGTATCTTCATTTAATTTCACTTTAAAACTAAAAATATTATGCTCCTTAAAGTTTCCATTGAAAGTATTTATTGACTGTTGTAATTCTTTGAATGTTTCAATTCCTTTATAATGCTTGTCGTTTACTTCAGAAATAATGGCAACAGCCGTTTTTGTATCTTCAATTTTGTGTGTTTCATCACTAAAATAAGATTCAAGTCTTGCGAAAGTTTCCGATTTCTGAAACTCTAAAAACTTGTTTTCATCTACTTGAAATTCAGTTGTTTTCGATTGAATTTTTTCAACAATTTCTTTTTGATTTTTATATTTCTCTTCTAATTTAATAATTTCAATTTTATGTTCTGTTTCAAAAGCATCTTGCTTAATTCCTAAACTTATTTTATTTGCTTTCAGTTCAGGAATTTTATCAAAAAGTTCTCTTTTGTCTTTTTCATATTCAAAAACAATACGTTCGTTATTTGCAATAAAATCTAGAGATTTTCCTAATTCGGTTAATCTAATGTCGATTAAATCAAGTCTTTTTGTATCCGCGCCTTTGTCTTCTAGTTCAGCGTTTTGTTGCTTTTTTAGTTCAAGAATACGAATGTCGGCCTCTTTTTTGTTTGCTAAAATAGCATTTGCAATTGCATCTATTTTAGCACTCTTTATAGTGTTTAGATTAGTTATTTCGGTGTCTCTTTCTTTTTCTTTTAAAGAGATTTTCCGTTCAATTCCTTTTCTGATAGTATCTATTTGCTCTTGTGCCTTAATTTTTTGAGAAGCTGTTTTATCCAAATCACTCTCCAAACCTTGCAAAATTGATTCTTTTTGGGATTTAGATTTCTCAATCCACTGATTTAATTCGATTTTATTTTTTGTTATCTTCTCTTCCGTTTGGATTATAAGGTATTCATTTTCTGCGATAATTTCTTTAAAGTCTTTTAGCTTTTTTTGGAATTTAGTTTTTAGTTTTAGCAAATTAGACTCCTTGTCCAGAGTAATTTTCTCAATTGTTTTGAGAATTTCCGCAATCTTGCTTCGATGTTTATCAATTTCAAGATGGTATTCTTTTACCGTTTTTATACGGCTATTCAAAGCGTTTAAATTCAATTCTATACCAAAAAAAGTAGTCGATTTGTTGTCGATTAATTTAGGATTTAAGTCCGAGTTAAAAAGCACATTCTCCTCATCGATTACTTTTCCGATGTTGTTTTCCCAGTTAGGTATTGTGTCGTTTAACCAACCGTAAAGTGAAGATTTGCTTTGCTTAATTTTGTTTTCAATTACCTCAATTTCTTGGGCATTGGTATCACTTTTGTCTTTTTCTTTTTCAATGGAAATAGCACAATTTCTTTCGATTTCATTTGTTTCTAATTCCCATTCTTTTCTAATATTGCCTGATTTGTCTTTTGAATCCGAAACAATAGAATTAGATGACGTCATTTGATTGTCAAGTGTGTTTTTTTCTTCTTTGCACCTTTCAATTTCTGCAACAAAAAACGTCTGATGTTTTAGTTCTGATTTTTTATTTTTAATCCGATTTTCTTCACTTTCAATATTGTTTAATTCGTTCGAAGCTTTTTCTTGTTCCGCTTTATTGTCTTCTTTAATTTGTGTAATCAGAGATTGATACCTGTCATTTAAGGAGAATTTTTCATTTCCAAATTCGCTTTGAATGGTATTAGTTTCTGCATTTTGGTTGTTGGTATATTTCTGATTTTGGTTTTGAACTTGAGAGAGTAATGCGTCATATTTTTGACTGATCGCTCCAAAAGAAGAAGTTAGGATATTTTTTTCTTCACCCAAAGTTTTTTGTTCATTAGTCAATGTGCTTTTTTTTGCTACTTTTTGAATTAAATTAGTAATGTTTTGATTGTTGTATTCTGTTTGTTTATCGCTTGCCTTCGTTAATTCTTTAGTTATATATTTAATCTCGGAAACAATATTTTGTTCTCTTTTTAAATGAAGGTCTTGTATGCTTTCTTTCTTTTTATACATTAAATCTAGTGCGTTCTTTTCAATCAAATAATGAGATGAAAGCACTGGTTTTTGACTTTCAATAAAATACATTCTAGCATTTAAATTGAATGCTAATTCTTTTTTCTCTCTATTCAAATAATTAAAAGTCCTGAATTTGCCAATAACTCTATCTGCTTGATTACGTACAATTATCTGCCCATTTTTATTTTTGTTAAACCATATTTTAATATCGTTAATCTGAGTTTCAAAATCCCGTAAATGACTTTTTGCATAATTTTCAATATCGATTGTAAATTCATCTTCATTTAAAGAATTTATTATCGTGTCTTTAATGAATTTTGCTTCTAAATTTGAATTGAGTAATACGTTTTGGATTGTTCTAGGTATATTTTGATATTGCTTACTTTCGATTAAAGCATATTTCCTGAAATCAGGATTTAGTCCCTTATTGTCGCCATAAATTATTCTGCGAAAATCTTCATAACTTGGAATTAATGCGGTGTAATGAATTTCTTTTCCAAACGCATTTCTTATTTTATCCCAACTTTCAAAGGCTTGATTATTCGTGTCAACAAAATTTTCTCTTTTGTATTCTGAATTAAAAAACCGAAAAGCAACCTTGCCATTTACTTTGTAGGCTAAAACACAAAATGGAACATTATCTTTAACAACTTCATAGATAATGTATGAGTTTTGATACTCAAAATAATAATCATCAAAACCCTTTTTTTCTCTTGGGATGCCCAATCTTGTTTTATTGGCATTGTAAAAAAACAAAATAGCCCGAAGCAAAGTACTTTTTCCTACACCTTGTGTACCGATTAAATGGGTGTTACCATCTAATTCAATTTCTGCATATTTTATGGATGCACTATTTATAAAAACTATTTTATTAAGGTATCTCATTTTCTATTTCTTCGGGAATATTAATAGTTGTTATAATTTCTTTTAAGTAGTTGAACGAGGTCAAAACTTTGTAGGTTTCAGAAATTTCATTTTCTAAAGTGATAAAATTATCCTTTTCTAATTTTTCAATTATTTTTTTAATTCGGTCATAGTTTTTTTGTTCGCTACTTATTTTTTTAAGACTTTCTAATTTCGTTTTTAAATCAGCATTGTTTTTTAACTGATTTACGATGTCTGCAGGAGAAAACCGAAAGCCAACATCAAAAGAAGAATCAAAAGTTTTGAAGAAGTCTAGAGTATCAATCCAATTAAATGCTTTTTCAAGTTTTCTGTCTAAATCAACATTATTTTCTAAACGACTAAAATAGAAATATTCGTTTCCTTGCTCTAAAATGTAATTAATTTGGTAGAAATACTCGTATAAATCTGCAAAAGTATCTTGTTCATCGAGCACTTTATAGAGTGTTTGAATGCGATCATTTGGACTGTTGGAACAGATAAATTGACCTTTACGAAGCACGTCAAATATTTCTGAGGTAAATTTTGTAATCATAAGTATTATCTTGAATATACGATTGCGAATTCTATATTATTTGTTTTTTGAAAATCATCTTCTACGACCAATTCTTGCTCATATTGAGAAATAATTTGACAAAAAACAGTCACTCGTTCATCAAAATCTACTTCTTTATGAAAGTCATAATTAAGAATAAAGTTGAATAGATTATCGCTGGTTGCTACAAATTTATTTCTAATTTCTTCTAAATTTATCATTACCTCACTTTCGATGTTACTTTCAAGGTATTCATCAGAAATTCTATCTGCTAATATGGGTTTGTCCTGTTTTCTATTTTTATGATTTTTTGCAATCTTCTTAATCGTTTCAAAAGCTTTTTCATTTTCTCGAAGAAAATCCAATGATAAGTTTAACGGTTCGCTTAATCTAGTTTCAAAAATAACTTGATTTTTAGCGGCAATTATTTGCTTAATATCCGTTTCGGCTTCAATAGTAAAATGATCTTGTAAGTATTTTAATTTTCGCAATTTCTCTAAAAATTTTCCTTGGTGTTTTATTTGATTTAGGTAATCAATGATTTGCTTTTCTATTTCAATCAGGTTATGTGAAGATTCTCCTAATTGATGTTTTAACTCAATAATAATTCTGTTAAGCTCTTCATCTAATGCTCTGTTGAAAAATGTAATTTCATCTTCGTTAATCAGCTTTAAGGTATGATTAATAAGATTTTCGATGATTTTTCTTTTCGTATCAAGATTTTCTAATTTTAATTGTTTGTTTTTATAATTAGCTTCATTTTTAAAAGTATTCTCTATGTTTCGTCTAAAATCTACGACACTCCTAAGGGTAATAATTCCCATTTTTCTGAAGGTCTTTTTTATAAATCGTAGATAACTATATTTTTTGTTCTCGTTGTTTTCGTTTAAAAAGTAATCAATATTTTCTCTGATATTTTTGATATTTTCATCAATATAAGACAAGTTAATTTCCTCATTAACATCCAGAATCTGTTCAAAAAATTCTAAAAATTGGTCGTCAAGTTCTAAAAGTCCTCCATTTTCTCTTACAACTGACCTTTGTATTAAATAATCAATCCGATTTTCGTCATAATCGACCAACGCTAACGCATCACTGTACTTGTAATTAATAGATTTTCTTTTGCTAAACATTTCAGAAATTAGTTTTTCCTCTCTTTTCAAAGCAGAAATTAATTCCTTAATGTCATTGAATGTATTCATCTATTTGATCTTTATTTTACTAATTTGATATATTAATGTAAGAGAATGAGTTAAAATATATTAAATCAAATATAATATTTATTTTAAGTGATTGGTTAAGAATCTAATATTTTTCAATAATTTATAATAAGTTAAATTATTGAATTGATACTTTGATTATTTTAGTCAAAAAATATAGATCTCTAGTTTCAATTTTCTTTAAATTCATATATTTTATACTTTTATCAAAATAGATGACTTGAAATTCCGATGGGTTGTTTTATGTTAGTTTTTGTTTAAAGCATCTAAAATAATCTAAATTTCAGGTTTATTTTAAACTTCTTGTGTTTGCTAAGTTTGCGTGTCCAATCTCTATAATATAAAAACGCCTATAATTAATTTTGTTCCGAACTAACTTTCAGAGTTGTCGATTACTAATTATTTACACTATTGTTACTTGATTAAATATTTCATTCATTTGAATATTTTTTATTTTGGAACACTTGATTATAAGCGTGTTCCATTTTCACGATTTCATCATCACTTAGTTCCTTGTAAAAATCACGTTTACGACTAGCCAGCTTTCCTTTGTTCTGATGAAGAAACAATATCATGCGATCTACTTTATTATCGGGCATATCTACTATGTTTTGTATATCGCTTCTAAGTTCATCGTAGCATTGAAGAAAGTGCAGTTCTTCTGGAATATCGTTAGTAACTGTAGCTTGTATTGATCTTGCCAAAAACACAGTATGATTGGTTAAATCTGGAAATCGGTATATAGCTTCTATTTCTGATGCATTATTAACAAACATTTTTCCATCATCATTAAGATCATATTTTACCTTGCGTTCAATCAATTTTGAAAGTAACTCTAAAGTAGTGTCGTATTCATCCATATGGGCAAGTATTTGAGCAGAAACAGGAAGTATCGTTCCGTTAGGTACAATACCGTCACGTACCAGAATATCATGAATAAGAAAACGGTGAATTCTTCCGTTACCATCTTCAAATGGATGGATATATACATACCCAAATGACACCATTGCAGCTTTTATAATCGTTTTGGTCGAACTGTTTTTTTTATTTAAGTTTATTATCCCTTGCATCAGAGATTTTACATATTGTGGTGGTGGACAAACATAATGTATTTTCTGTGTATAGTCTCTCATTGTTTGACCAATATAGTTTTGAAAGTCCCTAAAACTATCATCTGCATATCTTGGGTCAACTATGACATTTTGTAATCGTACCAATTCCCTTTCTGATAATGATTCTTCAAAGGATTTTTGTCCTGCTTCTTCCAGTAATGCTATGAACTTTTCCATTCTATCTTGCGATGGTTCTTCTTTCTCTATGTCACTGGAAGATTTGGATTCTTTTTTATAAAGGTAATAGCTTGCTCGTTTAAAAATTTCTGGAGAGTATTCGGTTTTTAGATTTTGAATAGCTTCTTCAATATTCCAATCGAGTAACTCACTAAGTTCAGTGGTTCTTCGTATTATAGGGCAGAATTTGTTCTGCCCTATAAGATTATCGTTTACTTTCCATTTAGTTATTTTTGTAATATCTCCAGTTATATAGTGAGATGAGTTTAATATATTCTCGTAATTAGTTGCAGTAACGTCAACTTCAATAGATTTACCTCCAGTAAACTCATACAAGTAACCAATTATTCTTGGATATTTTCTATTGGGATTTTCTTTTATGTAGTCAACTATAGTTTGGTGGTCAACAGAGGTAAAAATTTCCTTGATGAATGCGAGGTTAAAATCATCATATTTGAGAGCGAATTCTAAATGAGTCATTGGGTGGTCAATTTTCACATCATATTTCGATTTGAATGTTCGTACAACCGAATTTGTTGAACTTAATTCGGTCTTATCCGTTGTTCCAATATATGATTCATGAGTCAATTGAAACCCCTGAATATGTAGTTTTTCTTTAAGCCATGTAAATCCTACTTTTTTCATTTATTTTCTTCTTTTGGGGTAAATTTAATTTTACAAAGGTAAATTTAGTTTTTTTTATCAAAATAAGGGTAAAGTTAATTTATTTTAATGCCAAACTATTTTATTCTTTGCTTTTGGGGTAAAATTAATCTTATAACTAATTAAAGAGATAATTTTGATTTATTTAGATCTTGAATATGAAGAAATTCGAGAAGCTTGTGCAACTAGAAATAAATGAGAAACATATATAATCAACAGATGACTGTAAGCCTTTTCTAGGGGTATTCGCTTCTTTCTACCCTTAAATAGAGAATATTAATCCTTTGGTAACTATTTGCAAATTTTTTTCACAGATGAAACGGAGTTTTTCATTTTAATAGATAATAAATCGATACAAAATTTACGTACGATTTTAAAAAAAAAAATGACGCTCATTGTCTTCCAATAGCGTCATTTGGCATTTTGTGGAGTCGCCGGGATCACAATCGAACACCTAATTCCGATATTAACTTTTTTTGACAGCTTAAAATTATAATGTAATCATTTGATTTTAAGTGATTTGAATTATTTTAATTCAATGATTATTTTTTAAGTTTAAAATATTTAGCTAACTGTTTTTAACGTTTTTCAATAATTCTAAGTTTTTTAAAGATAAAAAGTTGTGTTTAAAAGAGCCGTTAGAGTTCGACTGTCGAACTCTTTTTCACAGTCGAACACTTTAGAGATTAGAGTAATAGAAAAAATTATATATAAAAATATGAAAAAAAAATTAGGTTTTTATTTTGCGGAGAAAGAGGGAGTTGTTCTCTATTTCTAAACCGTTGATATTAATAATTTTTAAATTTCTAGGGTTTCGCTTATTTTAGCCCCCGATAAGTTCGGAGTGTTATTTTAAATTTCAAACTTATATATTTGAAACATGAAATACAAGAAATGGACTTTAGATCAGAAG
>NZ_JADOVC010000049.1:0-12131 GCF_015751645.1 Flavobacterium sp. CG_9.1 | reverse complement strand
GTTTCTTTGCCAATACAAACCTGATCA
Source organism: Flavobacterium sp. CG_9.1 (assembly GCF_015751645.1). Taxonomy (NCBI): domain Bacteria; kingdom Pseudomonadati; phylum Bacteroidota; class Flavobacteriia; order Flavobacteriales; family Flavobacteriaceae; genus Flavobacterium; species Flavobacterium sp. CG_9.1. Next base: position 12,104 of record NZ_JADOVC010000049.1, on the reverse strand, counting down.
GACAAATCTCCTTCAGGGTAAATCTCGATTTCTTCAACTGGTAAATGATCCGGAAGTTTAGCCCTGCCTGGATGTTTCTTTTTAGAACGAGAATAAGTAATTTCTTCTTTGATAACCTCTTCTTGTTCTTCCAGAAGCTCTTGTTCTAGATCTAAAGGTAAAGTAGTTTGAGAAGGATCTTCAAAACGCTCTCGTTTTTGACCAAACTGCATACGGCGTAGTAATTCTACTAAACGTTGAAGTTCTTCAACTCGTTCTTCTAACCTAGAAGCTTTGTCTTCTAAGTTTGAAGCTTTATCTTCTAATTTAGAAGCTTTGTGTTCTAATTTAGAAGCTTTATCTTCTAACACGACTTCCTTTTTTTCAAGCCTAACAAGTTTTTTATCTTGTTTGGAAATAGTTTTATCCAGCACAGAAATGTTTTTTTGAGCTTTAGTTAAAAGCTCAAAAAGTTCCTGTTTTGATACGTTTTCTAGGTCTATTTCCATAGGCTAAATATACGTCAAAATCCTATATTTAACAAGGCTTAGGGCTGTTTTATTCCAAAGAAAATCTTCTTTTTTTATTGCTTTTTATAATTTGAATTCCTTCGATCATCAACACCAAATCACTCCAATTAATTTGCAATTTAGTACTGGTTGAACCAGCAAAAGTTCCTTGCTCTAAACGCTTGTAATAAAGAACAAAACCACCAGATTCCCAGTGTAAAAGTTTCATCTGATTATTATTTCGATTGATAAAAATGAACACTTCCCCACTATGTGCAACGCGTCCTAATTCATTGGCAACAAGACCGCACAAACCATTAAAGCTTTTGCGCATATCGCAAACTTTAGGGTAGAGCAAAAAGGTATGTGAACTACTAAGACTAAACACTAATATAGGTTTACTAAAGCCGAAAGTTCACTTAAATTATCTGTGTCAAGTCGTAGCACAACTCCATTAGGGTATACGATTTCGTATTTGTTTTCTAAAGCGAAAACTGGTTTTTTCAGTGCAATAAAACCTCCGCTTTGTGCTTCTTCATTTTTGCTTTTTCGTATCCAATAGCTGAAGGTTCCTAATTTAATACCTGCTTGATCGCAATACGCTTGTTGTGAAAGTCCACTTTGTTTCCAAGATTCAACTTGAGATAACATAAATTCATTTTTATTCATGTCTAAATTGTTTAGAACAAAACTACTACCTTAGGTTAATCTAAAAAATATGGGGTTCGTCGGGCGGATACCTAGGAATAGCCGCAATTACTGGCGATGAAAATGGAGTAGCCATAATTTCAGTTTCAGATGAAGGAATTGCTTCCACTGAAATCCCTCTTTTTCTACAAATTGCGGTGCAGCAACTCCAAGAATATTTCGATTCTAAAAGAACCGATTTCACTTTTTTACTTAATCCCAAAAGAACTGAATTCCAACAAAAAGTTTGGAAGTCATTAGTAAACATTCCGTTTGGAAAAACAATAACCTATCTGGAGCAATCCAAAGGGTTAGGCGATGTGAAAGCCATACGGGCTGTGGCTTCAGCCAATGGTAAAAACCCGCTTTGGATTGTTGTTCCTTGCCATCGAGTCATTGGATCAGATGGTTCGCTTACTGGTTACGCTGGTGGTATATGGCGTAAGAAATGGTTATTGGAACATGAAAACCCAACTACTCAACAAAGTTTGTTTTAATAAAATAAATACGAATTGCACGAATTATCACTAAATAAAGTTTTAGCTATTTTAATTTGTGAAAATTTGTGTAATTTGTGGTCAAATATGCCAAGATGATCGAAAAAATAAACCTTAATAATATTCTGTTTCTTGATATAGAAACCGTTCCAGAAGCCGAAGATTTTAATGCATTAGATTCTGAAATGAAAGACCTTTGGGAGCATAAAACCCAATACCAGCGGAAGGATGAATACACACCTGAAGATTTTTACGATCGTGCGGGAATTTGGGCTGAGTTTGGAAAAATTGTTTGTATTTCGGTGGGTTATTTTACGATTAAAGGCGATATTCGAAATTTTCGAGTGACTTCTTTTTTTGGAGAAGAAAAGAAATTGCTGCTTGACTTTAATAATCTACTAAATAATCATTTCAACCAGCCGCAACATGTCTTGTGTGGTCACAATGCTAAGGAATTCGATATTCCTTTCCTCGCACGACGTATGATTATCAACCAAATTGCCATTCCAAACAAACTGAATTTATTTGGAAAAAAACCATGGGAAATTCCGCATCTTGATACTTTAGAATTATGGAAGTTTGGTGATTATAAGCATTACACTTCCTTAAAATTGATGTGTAAAGTCCTGGGAATTCCTTCTCCAAAAGGCGATATCGATGGCAGTCAAGTAGGTCATGTTTTTTATGTAGATAAAGATATTGATCGAATCGTAAATTATTGTGAAAAAGATACCATCGCTGTGGCACAAATTTTCCTTCGGCTGCGCAGAGAAGATTTGCTGATTGAGGAAGAGATTATTCATGTGTAAGAACAATTTCAATCACAGCAACTTTTTAAGTTATAAAAGTGTAGCATACTTAGCGAATCCCTTTGCGGACTTTGCGGTTATTTTTTTACATTTACAAAAATTATAAGTTATGGTATTGAGTAGATTTTGGTTGGTCATTTTTATTTCAGCAATTGTATTTGTAATGTTTAGTTTGTTTTCTGGAGACAGTTATACTATTGACCACGTTTTGAACGGAAAGAAAGATGATCCTATACTAATTTCCGAAAAATTCGCAGAAGAACTTCCTGCCTTTATTAGAGACAGCATCAGAACAGCGCCAGAACAAACCATGATTATCAATCGCGATACGCTAAATGCGGACACGACTTATGTTTATAAAAACAAAACGGTAAAAATTTATAGTGGCGTTCAAAAATCAGATGGCTTGTTGCCAACCTGTAAAAGTACTTTGTTGGATTTAATCATTCCGCTTATTGCTTATTTGGCGTTTTTCTGTGGTTTGATGGAACTTTTGATCATTTCTGGGGCTTCTGGAAAGCTAGCTAAAGGATTGAGTCCTGTTTTTGTTAAAGTGTTTCCGAGTATTCCTAAAGACCATCCATCCATCTCTTATATGACGTTAAACTTCGCTGCTAATTTCTTAGGATTGGATTCAGCTGCGACTCCTTTTGGTCTAAAAGCCATGGAGAGTTTACAAGAGATAAACCCAGATAAAGACAAAGCCAGTGATGCCCAAATTATGTTTATGTGTTTGCATGCCTCGGGTCTTACTTTGATTGCTACTTCTATTATTGGGTATCGCGCTGCCGCAAATGCCAGCAATCCAGCGGATGTCATGTTGCCTTGCATCATCACTTCTTTTATTGGTACGATTGCCGCTTTTCTAATTGTTGGGATCAAACAGAAAATTAATTTCAAAAGTGCTTCTTTGGTACTCGTATTGATTACATTAATAGCAGGAATAATTGGATTGTTGATGTACGTGAATCATCTTGATTTGATTGGGAAAAACTATTTTACGTCTAATCTTTCGGCTTTAATTTTGATAGGAATTATTGCTTTTACTTTGATTTTTTCATTCTTAAACGAAAAGAAATTTACTGCTGCTAGTACAACGGTGTTTGATTCTTTTGTGGTAGGAGCCAACAATGGGGTAAAAACCGGCGTGACTATTTTTCCTTATGTCTTGGGAATGTTGGTGGCTATTTCGTTATTTAGAAACAGTGGATTATTTGAAATTATTAGCAATTGGATTGCTTTCATTTTTTCTAATATGGGAGTAAATAAGCAAATTACGGATGCTTTGCCAGTAGCATTACTACGTCCTTTTAGTTCTGCGGGATCTAGAGGGTTTTTGATTGATTCTATGAATACCTTTGGAGCCGACTCTTTAACGGCAAGATTGAGTAGTATTTTTCAATGCAGTGCCGAAAGCACTTTTTATGTAATTGCAGTTTACTTTGGTTCGGTTAATATCAAAAACACCCGTTATGCATTAGGAACAATGCTTCTAGTTGATTTGATTTGTGTCATTACAGCAATTTTTGTTGCCACGTGGTTTTTTTAGTAGCAGCATAAGAATCAATTCTGTAGTCTAAGTACGCCGTTGTTTCGCATAATTTATAACTGGAGTGATTGCTCACGAAACAAAATCTGTAGGCAATTTTATTGAATCAGTTTGCGCTAACGCAGGATCGAATAATAATGTCCTTTCAACTTATCTTCAAAGAGCAAGTCCACAATTGTAATTTAAAAAAAAAGAGTCGGAATTTCAATAGTAGAAATTCCGACTCTCTTGTATTTTATAGTACGCTTTTAATCGATAACCATCTCTGGAATTTCTCCTTCAATGATTAAATCTGCTGCTGTAGAAGCGATGATGTGTTCCACCGAAACGCCTGGGGCGCGTTCTAATAGCTTAAAACCTTTTGACGTCACTTCCATGACGGCAAGTTCTGTAACGACTTTTTTAACGCATCCGACGCCAGTTAATGGCAAACTACACTTTTTTAGAATTTTGGATTCTCCTGCTTTATTCACGTGCATCATCGCAACGATAATATTTTCGGCAGAAGCGACTAAATCCATTGCACCACCCATTCCTTTGACCATTTTACCTGGGATTTTCCAGTTGGCAATATCTCCGTTTTCGGCTACTTCCATAGCGCCAAGAATGGTTAAATCTACTTTTTGGGAGCGTATCATTCCAAAACTCATTACTGAGTCAAAAAAAGAAGCTCCTGGAAGTGTTGTTATGGTTTGTTTTCCTGCGTTGATTAAATCAGCGTCTTCATCGCCCTCAAAGGGAAATGGACCCATACCAAGAACGCCGTTCTCACTTTGAAATTCAACGTCAATTCCTTCAGGAACATAATTAGCAACCAGTGTCGGAATCCCAATTCCAAGATTCACATAGTAGTTGTGTTTTAATTCTTTTGCAATGCGTTTTGCAATTTGATTTTTATCTAAAGCCATTTCTTAATGTATCAATTTATGAATGTAACAATATATCAATTTTGAGAATTATTACTTATTATTTTTACTAGTGCTTAGGATTTTGTAAACTATTAATCCTAATTCATTAATTTGAATTTTCAGGCTTTCATCAAAAGGGTATGAGGATGCTTTTTCACAAAGCAAAAGCCAGTATTTTGTTTCCTCTAGTTCCTTGGCTGCAATTTTAATTTTATGGATAAAATCTGCTCTGCTTTCGGCATTTTGTGCTTCATGAATATTAGCGCCTATACTTGTTCCTGATTTTAATAGTTGATTGGCAATAATAAATTTGCGTTTACTTTCTAATATTTCACAAAAAGCTATAATACCTAATGCAAAATCAATGGATTTAGAAACAACAACATTCTCTTTATCCATTTTTTATTAATTGTTATATTGAAAAATTGCTAAATTGTTTAATTTTTTGCGCGAACCGTTCGTTGTTCAATTCTTTTCTCGTATTTCTCACCTTGAAATATTCTATTTACAAGTATTCCTGGAATATGAATTTCATTAGGATCTAAACTTCCTGCAGGCAATAATTCTTCGACTTCGGCAATAGTGATTTTTGCAGCTCCCGCCATACTTGGGTTGAAATTTCTGGCTGTTCCTTTGAAAATTAGATTTCCAGCTTCGTCCCCTTTCCATGCTTTTACAATGGCAAAGTCAGCTTTGAAAGCGTGTTCCATAACATGCATTTTTCCATTGAATTCGCGAACTTCTTTCCCTTCAGCTACTTCAGTTCCGTAACCGGCGGGTGTAAAAAAAGCAGGGATTCCAGCTTGTGCAGCACGGCAACGTTCTGCTAAGGTTCCTTGAGGAATAAGATCTACTTCTAATTCTCCAGAGAGCATTTGGCGTTCAAATTCGGCATTTTCGCCCACGTAGGAAGAGATCATCTTCTTAATTTGTCGTTTTTGCAAAAGTAATCCAAGACCAAAATCATCAACACCTGCATTGTTTGAAATACACGTTAAATCCGTAGTTTCTTTTTTTACCAATTCAGCGATGGAATTTTCTGGAATACCACATAATCCAAAGCCACCAAGCATAATAGTCATCCCGTTTTCAATTCCTTGAAGGGCGTCTTGAACGTTGTTTACTTTTTTGTTAATCATAAAAATGAGTTGCTATGGTCCAATTTTATTTTAAAAGGATCAAATTATTTGTTGAAATTTCTCCTTGTTTTGACTACGAGAAATGGGATTTTATAATTCAAATTCATCAGTGTTCTGCTCTACAGCAGTTGTATCTATTACTTTTTTAGGAACGTAGCAGTCTACTTTTATAGAGAGATTTGCTGGTCTTTCAAAGTTTCCTTTAGAAACTTTAAGAGCGGGATCAGCATAACATAATTTCATAAAATAACCCCAAACCGGTAGTGCTGCTGTAGCTCCCTGACCGTAAGTAATGCTTTTAAAACGAGCGGAACGATCCTCGCATCCTACCCAAACTCCCGTGACAAGATTAGGAACCATTCCCATAAACCAACCATCGGATTGATTTTGTGTAGTACCTGTTTTTCCTGCAATAGGGTTCTTAAATTGGTATGGATAACCAGTCCAGCGGTTGTCTCCGCTTCCGCCACCAGTAGTTCGCAAACGATCTCCCGATCCACCCTCGGTTACACCTTCAAGCAATTTGACAACTGCATAAGCAATATCTTTATTTAAAACATCATGCGACTCAGGGATTGGTTCGTAGATGATTACACCACTTTTATCTTCAATTTTAGATATGAATTGCGGTTTCATGTAAACCCCTTGATTAGCGAAGGTGCTGTAAGCAGCAACCATGTCTTCAACCGTTATTTCTACTGCTCCTAAAGCGATGGATGGTTGCAAAGGAATTTCAGATTTTACCCCCAATTTATGCGCTAGATCAACCACCGCCTCTGGGCCTACCTTATCCATCAATTTGGCAGATATAGTGTTAATAGAGTTGGCTAAACCTCTCTTCAAGGTGACCATTCCGCGGTACCTGTTATCTGAATTTTTTGGTTCCCAATCTTCGGTGACGTGATGACGTCCTTTGCGAATCATAAACGGGCCATCAATAATCGAGTCACAAGGGGACATATTGAGTTGCTCGATGGCCGTTGCGTATACAAATGGTTTGAATGTAGAGCCTACTTGTCTTGCTCCTTGTCCTACGTGATCGTATTGGAAATATTTATAATTAATTCCGCCTACCCATGCTTTTACATTTCCCGTTTGTGGTTCCATGGCCATTAATCCAGACTGTAAAAAGTGCTTGTAATAGCGTATAGAATCTAAGGGTGTCATTATGGTATCTTTCTCTCCTTTCCAGGAAAAAACAGTCATTTTTGTTTTTTCGCTAAACGATTTTACAATATCTTCCTCGCTTTTATCCATTGATTTCATAACCGCCCAGCGATTAGATGATTTCATCGCTTGATTTAAAATTCGTTGTGTTTCTACCGCAGAAATATTCACAAAAGGAGCATTTTTGTTGCCTTTAGATTGCTTGAAAAACTCCTCCTGAAGGTTCGCCATGTGTGCTGTAACGGCTTCTTCGGCATGTAACTGCATCCTAGAATCTATAGTGGTGTAGATTTTCAAACCATCTTTGTAGATATCATAATCTGAGCCATCTGATTTTTTATTCTCCTCTGCCCATTTTTTCATGTAATCACGAAGGTATTCTCTAAAATAGGTTGCCGTTCCGTCTTTATGTGTTTCTAATTTGAAGTTTAATTTGATAGGTAAACTTTGTAGTCGTTCTTTTTCCTCATTCGAAATTATTTTTCCTTTTTCCATTTGTAAAAGCACGACATTTCTGCGGTTTTTCACTCCTTCTGGATTTCGTATCGGATTGTATAAACCTGAGTTTTTAAACATTCCTACCAATATAGCCGACTCACTTATTGTAAGGTCTTTTGGTTCTTTTGAAAAATAAGTTTTTGCTGCGGAACTTACTCCAACCGAATTATTTCCAAAATCATAGACATTACAATACATGGCAATAATTTCATTTTTAGTATATTGTCTTTCTAATCGGATAGCAATGATCCATTCTTTAATTTTTTGCACGATTCTAAAAGGTAAAAACTTTGACCCTTCTCCGTGGAATAATTGTTTGGCTAATTGCTGTGTCAATGTACTCGCACCACCGCTAGTTCCTAAACTCGAAATGGCTCTTAAAGTACCTCTTCCATCAATGCCAGAATGTTCGTAAAAACGAGCATCCTCAGTAGCAATTAATGCTTGTACTAAGTTTTTTGGCAAGTCTGAATACTTTAGCTGCGACCTGTTTTTTTCGAAATATTTACCAATCACGACTCCGTCAGCGGAAATAACTTCAGTTGCTAAATTGGAATCGGGATTTTCTAAATCTTCAAAGGAAGGCATGGAGCCAAAGATTCCCCAAGAAGCAAATAAGAAAAACAAACCGACGCTTCCTAAGCCTATAAAGAATATTTTCCAAAATTTCTTTTGATAGTGTGTAATGTCTTTTCCATTACCTCTTGCTGGGTTATTATTTTTTTTGATAGCCATAATACTATTTTATTCTTTTTTTTCTATTCTAAAACCAACCTCGGTAATTCCATCTAGCGCATTTACGCCAGGAACTTTCCCGTTTTCTCTAACAGCTTGCTTGATGTGAACCTTGTACTTGGAGCGGAACCTAACATTTTCTTTGTAAAAAAGTTTACTTTCTTTAATATCTGAAAATCCTTCTCCTAATAATGTTCCTTGCGGATCGGCCATCTGGTACTCTAGTGTGTCCACTTTAGTAAAACCATTTGGTAATTCCAAAGCCACAATTAAAAACAAATTATTGTATTGATAATCATTGTTTGTTCTTAAATTGACAAATAAATCATATCGCTTTGTCGAGTCCAGTTCAGGCAAATTGAAGGTTACAATACTGTCTTTGTGCCAAGTAGTTCCAACAGACTTATATTGATCAAAAACTCTTTTTTTATCACAGGAAGAAAAGAGGATTACGAGCAAAAGAAGTAAAGCGCTATTTTTTATCCACATTTTTAGTAATAATTATTGGTTTTCTTGGCTCCGTGGGCTTTTTGTCATTGGGAGTCTGACGGTTATTGTTTGCCGGTTTGTTGTTATTAGCTACAATAGTATTTTCGCCAGCGGGTTTGCGTTTTTTATTTGGTTTCTTTTTTGCTTTAGGTTGGTCAAAACGTGTTAGGCTTTCTTGTCCCATGGCATTATTGAAGTTTTTCTCTGGCTCTACAAGAATTTCTATTGCAAAATCTTCTAATGAAGAAACTTTGTTTTTTAGCTTATTTTCTGCAACAATTTCTTTGACTTGGTCAATTTTCAAGACGTGCCAATTGGCAAAATTATTGGTGTAAGCAAACCACATTAATCCTTTGAATATGTCTTGCTTTTGGCAAATGGCATCTCCTTTTTCCGTGACCAATTTGGTTTCAAAATCTGGAAAATCTTTCAACGCATCCATGTAAGTGTCTAGCTCATAGTTTAAACAACATTTTAATTTCCCACACTGTCCAGCCAGTTTTTGCGGGTTCAAAGAGAGTTGTTGGTAACGTGCTGCCGAAGTATTTACACTTCTAAAATCCGTTAACCAAGTAGAACAGCATAATTCTCTACCGCAAGAGCCTATTCCGCCTAAACGAGCTGCTTCCTGACGGAAACCTACTTGTTTCATCTCAATTCTGGTGCTGAATTCCTTTGCAAAATCTTTAATTAAAGCACGAAAATCAATTCGGTCATTTGCTGTATAATAAAAAGTAGCTTTTGATCCATCCCCTTGAAATTCGATATCCGAAATTTTCATTTCTAGTTTTTGCGCAATGGCTAATTCCCGCGCTCTAACTTTCATTGGCTCTTCTTTATCGCGAGCAGTAGACCAAATGTCAATGTCTTTTTGAGATGCTTTTCTATAGATTTTTGGAACTTCATTACTCAAATGATTTACTCCTTTTTTCTTCATTTGAATTTTTACTAATTCACCTGTGAGAGTAACAATTCCTATATCGTGACCAGGCGAGGCAACTGTAGCTACAATGTCTCCCATGCTTAAAGTCAGCTTCTCGGTATTGCGATAAAACTCTTTTCTACCGTTTTTAAAGCGAACTTCAACACAGTCAAAAGGAGCTTCGCCATTAGGTAAACTCATATTAGAAAGCCAATCAAAAACCGTTAATTTATTGCAGCTATCGGTGCCGCAAGTCCCATTATTTTTACAACCCTTTGGTGCGCCACCATCAGAAGTTGAACAACTTGTACATGCCATAATCTTATATGTAGTGTTGCGACGAGCACAACTTAAGTTCTTAAAACGTTTAATTTGTAAAGATAGTATTTTTTAATTTTACGGAACAACGCCTATCTGAGCCAATAAATCATAAAGTTTTTATAAAAAAACCCATTACAATTTGATTTGTAATGGGTTAATTTTAAGTGATTTTAAGTGGTTTTTTTAGTCTAAAATCTTATATAATTTATCAGATAATCGAATTCTAAATGGTAATTTAAACGTACATGTATCTCCAGCAATTGCATTTTCTTGCGCTAAATCATTTACTAGCATTTCGCTAATTACTAGTTTTTGTTCGCCAGTTGTAGTTCCTTTTATCAAAATGGTGTCGCCAATTTTGATTTCGTTTTCTTCAATTAGAAATTGACCAATACTTGGTTTTGGAAAATAATGCGTCCCTTTTCCAATATATTGTTTTTTAACTTTTACTTCTTTTTTAATGGCAGTCCCAACGCTTCGGGATGGTTTTTCAGCAACAAAAATACCATGCGTTTCTTCGTTGTTTTTAAAAGTCAAAACGTCTGATTTTCCTTTTTTGAAAATCTTATTCCCGTTTTTAATACCACGTCTGATGGCTTTTTGTTCCTCTTCCGGTAAGTGAATGACACGCACACATTCTGCAGAACAGCAGCCTTCCATTTTCTCTTTACAGGAATCGCATTGAATGAAAAGCAAATGGCAGCCTTCGTTCACGCAATTCGTATGCACATCACAAGCTTCGCCACATTGATGGCATTGAGAAACAATATCATTTGTAATTCTTTCGCCCAAGCGGTGATCAAAAACAAAGTTTTTACCAATGAATTTGCTTTCTAAACCTTCGGCTTTTACTTGGCGTGTGTATTCTATAATCCCGCCTTCCAGTTGGTACACGTTTTCAAAACCTTTGTGCTTGAAATAGGCACTAGCTTTTTCACAACGGATTCCTCCGGTGCAATACATCAATAGTTTTTTATCTTGCTTGTGTTCAGAAAGTTGTTCTTCGATGATGGGTAAACTTTCACGAAAAGTATCCACATCTGGTTTTATAGCTTTGGTAAAATGTCCAATTTCACTTTCATAATGATTGCGCATATCCACCACAATGGTATTGGGATCTTCTAGCAAGTCGTTGAATTCTTTTGCTTTAAGGTGAATTCCAATATTCGTCACATCAAAAGTTTCATCAACCAAACCATCAGCAACAATTTTGTCTCGCACTTTTACCGTCAGTTTCAAAAACGAGTGATCGTCTTGTTCTACGGCAATATTCAAACGGATTCCTTTCATGAAATCATACACTTCGATAGTGTCTTTAAACGCGTAGAAATTATCTGCAGGAAGCGATAGTTGGGCGTTAATTCCCTCAGGGGCTACATAAATTCGGCCTAGAACTTCAAGAGAGTTCCACGCTAGGAATAATTCGTTACGAAATTGTGTTGGATTTGAAATTTGCGCATAAGCATAGAAAGACAACGTAAGACGTTGTTTTCCGGCATCATCAATCATGATGGCTCTTTCTTCTGCGCTTAAGGTGTTGTACAGTTGCATGCTATAAACAGTTTAAGTTGAGAAATATATTTTTTGCAAAAGTAGGTAAAAAGGTTCAGAGGAGCAAAGTATTATAGGAACTAAGGTTCGCCATGAATAATAGACACTTAATTTTTCTTAATGTCTTAATGGTTTAATTTTCTTGGAGCTACTTGCAGCTTTTCGCTATATCTCTTATTTTCGCTAGCGCTACAACAAGAGGATGCAGCTTCAATCTGGGCTAGGGGAGTTGGGATTAAAGGAATATTTTGTGGTTATTTTGTCATTCTGAGGAACGAAGAATCTCTGTATGGTGAGCAGCATCTGCTGGCATGAGAGTTTTCAGAAAGGTCAGGAGACCTTTT